>JASFGC010000041.1:0-16022 GCA_050123975.1 Syntrophobacterales bacterium
CGACACCGGCTGGATGCAGGTATACTGCCGGGATAATCAAGAGATTATGGACAGCATTATCATGGCATACAAGATCTGTGAGCAGCTCCATGTCCCCATGATGGTCTGTTTCGACGGATTCGTGCTGTCACACACGGTCATGCCGGTGGAGATACCGGACCAGAAGCAAGTGGATGCATTCCTGCCGCCATACGTGCCTCACTTGCAGGTGGACGGGCCGGAGCCCATCAATATCAATCCCGTAATGCTGGCTGATCCGCGGGCGAATGCCCAGGGTGTATCCTGTCCCAGTTACATGGGGTTTCGCATGCGGCTGCAAGAGACCCTCGAGTCCGCAGGGGATGTTATCTTGAATGTGGGCCGCGAGTTTGGGGAGGTTTTCGGCCGAAGCTATGAATGTTTACTGTGGAAATACCGGACTGAAGGGGCAGATACTATTCTGCTCACCATGGGTTCTCTGGCCAACGAGGCTTCCCTTGCTGTTGATGCGCTCAGGCAGCAGGGCTGCCAGGCTGGAGTGGTGGCTCTGCGAGTTTTCCGGCCTTTCCCGGCGGCAACACTGAGCCAAGCGCTGTCAGAGGCGAAACACGTAGTGATTTTTGACAAGAATATTAGTTACGGCAATGAGGGCGCCACCTGCACTGAGACCAAGGCGGCTCTTTTCGCAGGAGGGCTGCGACCAAGGATTACGAATTACATTGTGGGTCTGGGCGGCAAGAATGTCGTGGCCGCCGATCTGGAAGCTGCCACGCTAAAATCCCTGGAGCAGAAAGATCAGGCGAGTGGTCCTCAGTGGATAGGCGTAGCGGTTTAGGCGCAAAGCGCAGAGCGCAGAGCGATAGTATAAAGGAATAGGCGTGAGATTATGGCTACCACTTTGATGCAACTTCCGGAGGAAGAATACATGCTGCCCGGGACCAGGGCATGTTCTGGATGTGGTCTGTCCCTGGCGTATCGTTACATTTTAAAGGCATTGGGTGAAAAGACCATTCTGACCATACCGGCTTCCTGCCTGACTGTGCTCCATGGCCTTTATCCGTCCACCTCAGTCCGGCTTACCAACATCAACACTGCCTTCGCCACTACTGCGGCTTCGGCTACCGGCATTGCCGCCGGTCTGAAAGCGTTGGGCAAGACCGACTACACCGTGGTGGGAATAGCCGGCGACGGCGGCACTTTTGACATCGGTATTCAGGCTCTCAGTGCTGCTGCGGAAAGGAACACTGATTTCCTCTACATCTGTTACGATAACGAAGGCTATATGAACACGGGCACCCAGCGCTCAAGTGCCACACCTATGGGGGCATTCACCACCACCACTCCGGAAACCAAGATTGAGCACAAAAAGGATATCCTGGCCATCATGGAAGCCCATTCTATACCCTACATGGCTTCGGCCTCGCCAGCGTATCCACTGGATTTATATGACAAGGTTGTCAAAGCCAAAAGCATCCAAGGCACCCGCTTCATGCACATAAACATTCCCTGCGCTCCTGGATGGGGGTTTCCCACCGATGATTTGGTCAAGCTGGGGAAATTGGCAGTGGACACTGCCATGTGTGTCCTGCTCGAGATCGAAAACGGTGTTTTACGCCTAACTGGACGAAGCCGCAGCATGGCCCGCAGCGGCAAGAAAAAGCCGGTCAGCCAATACCTCGAATTACAGGGACGTTTTAAGCACATCACCCCTGAGCAAGTAGATTACCTGCAAGCCTGGATTGACAAACGTTGGCAGCGGTTTCTGCAACGGCATGAGCATGCCGAGGAAGTAGAGAGCATGGAGTGATAGAAAAACCTCTCCGGGCAGGTGTGAGCAGGTCCCGGGGTGCTACCGGGGGGTGACGACTGATCTGCTTTTTCGCGCTGAGGTCCGCTGTTGCTTTTTTCTTGTTTTGCGTTTTCGTCGACGCTCCTCCCACTCCCAATAGAGGTGTGGGTAGGCGACCTTCCACGGTTTCAGAGTCCAAAACCACTGATCTGGGTATTCCCTGACCATCTCTTCCACCGCATTCATCATCATTTGGGTGTTGGTCTGTAGATCCCTTCGCAAGTCACCTGTCCTGATCGTTTCCAGGGGTGGTTTCACATGAATGGTGAGCTGGCCGTCAGGATCACGGACACAAAACATTGGTAGAACCGTACTTTTGCATCGCATTGCCAGCAGAGCAGCGGCAGGGGTTGTAGTTGCCTCCCGGTCGAAGAAGGTAACTTCAATCCCTTGTTTGCGCCTGCTTTGGTCTATGAGCAAGGCAACTGTCTCCCCCCGGCGAAGAGCTTGCATTATGTTCTGCAACCCGCCTTTCTTGTCAATAATAATATTGCCAAAACGGGAGCGCAAATGATCCAACAACCGATTCGCCCAAGCCTGCTTCATCCTGGTGGCGACCACAGAGAAAGGCTTTTCGAAGTTATGCATATAGTGCTGGGCAACTTCCCAGTTCCCTATGTGGGCTGTAACGATCAGTATGCCCTTGTTCGCCTTCAGAGCATTTATGAGAATTTCCTCACCTTTTACTCTATATCTACGTGAAAGTTTCTCCCAAGACATGAAGGCGGATTGACACACTTCAATAAAGGTAATCCCGAAGTTCTGAAAAACACGTCTGGCGAGTTTCCTAATCTGATCGCCCTGCCACTCAGAATAACAGAAACGCAGATTGCGAAGGACAAGCCGTCGTTGCCGTACAGCCAGAACATAAACCAGTATGCCGAAGAGCTTGCCAATCTTGATGGTGAGTTTTCGTTTCATATTCATATCTGCACTATGGATCTGTCAAAATGCAAAGTTCATATACGTGGTGCTATTATCTCAGAAGCAACACAGGTTATCAAGGCAACGTAAGCTACTCAAATTTGTAGTATTTGTCAACAGCTGAGCACGGTCGTCCCGCAAAAAGCGGGACTCTGGCGCGAGCATAGTGCTCTCGGCCAGTGGAGGTCTGAAACGTTGGGGTACATTCAACCCTCTTGAGCTTTTATCTCGACGACGATTTGCTCCCGTATTTCTCTTCCATTCTGCTTGATTACGAGAAATATGCCGTTTTCTCCGGCTGGCAGTGGGCCTCTGGTGTACCTAAGACCTGTCGTTGATGTTATTCTTGATCTGCCAACCAAGCTCTTAGGAAAGATCACTGCCGTAACGGTATCACCTGCGGCGACCGGGACCAGTGGCTGGTTTCTGATTCTTTTCAACGCATCCCAATCAACTCCTTCCCAGAGGAAACGGCCCCTTCTGCGGCCATTGAAGAGATAAAAGGAGTTTTCCCAGTCAACATGCAGATCTTTCTTCGTTTTGTTGGTCAAGACAAAACGAAAAGAGGTAAAAAAGTTCTGGCTTTCTTGCAGCAGGGGTTCAAGCTCGACATGGAAATAGTCATTACTTATCTTTTGCACTTCTGGACTGCTCGAATAAACCTGCACGGCGGCACAGCCAATCAAGGCAAGGGCTAAGTAGATAAAGATACTACCCCACGCCCATTGCTTGCGCACGATTCGCCTTTGAGTCAAGATCCCTTTCTTCAACATCGAAAACCTGATCCTTGGGTCCAGGTCAGAGTTCAATGGCTGTGCCAGTAGAGGAGGTTTCAGGTTTCAGTGTTCAGGTTTCAGTTATGAGCTATTCTATTTTTCTTCCCTGACACCTGACACCCGACACCTGATACCCAGAGATTTGGTGCTTGGGATTTGATATTTTGTAATGCACCATCCCCCAGGGGGCAGCCCATAGCCGAGTTTTTTGAGTCCGGATTCTTTACTTTCCTCAAGGTTACCTTCTCTGAAGTATAATAACTATTTGAAATAATACATATTGTTTGAACGTTAGATGACTAAAACCACAATGCTACTCCCTCGCTATGTTCGTGTCAACTGACGAAAAGGGGCAAGGGGGAAGATGAGTCAAGAGCTGTAAGTGGCATGACCGGGGTCAAAAGTGTACCCATCCGACATTGACTTGAAAAAAGAAGGGCATCCAGTCCATAAAGACGAGATGCCCTTCATGTGTGTACTGATAGCTTGTTCTGATCTGAATTAAAGTTTTTGGACGTTCTTGGCCACAGGCCCTCGGTCGCCCTCTTCCACCTCGAAGGTCACCTGCTCGCCTTCTGCGAGAGATTTGTAACCAGGCATGTTGATAGAAGAGTAGTGAACGAATATGTCCTCACCATTTTCCTGCTGGATGAATCCATAACCTTTCCTGTCATTAAACCATTTTACAATACCATTTGCCAAAACGTTGACCTCCTTTTTCAAGATTAATCCATAACGTCCCAGCCATCAGGTCGCCGCTTTGGCCAAGGAAGCAATCCTTTGAAGCGAGACCGACCCACTTTGAGAAACCGGCGATTACCAAGGCGAATTTAATACATGGCCTTGGGAAAAATCAAGTGAAAAAAGTCAAAGAATTCCATGCGTATGAAGTTCAAGAATAAAGAATCCAGACCCAAAGGACCCGGCTTATGACGCAAAGCGCCAAGCGCAGAGCGCAGAGCGAAAAACTGTCAATGTCAAAGCCCCCTATTTTTGTACGCTATGCGCTATGCGATCTGAGCTGGCCCCAAGGACAGGTTTTTTATGTTAAATAAAACCAGCGTAGGCTCGCCTGATGGCGGGGATTATCGATTAGTCAGCCGACTGGGCAGCGGCTGACTCCCGCTCATACATCCAGTTGTCCATGCCCCCCGAGAGCGTCTGGACACGTTTGAAACCACGCATGGCCAAAATTCGGTTGCCCAAGTACGAGCGGAATCCCTGGGCACAATACAAAATGGTTTCTTTGTCAGGATCCAGTTTCTGCAACTGCCTTCGGAGAAGATCTATGGGAATATGGAGGGCACCCGGCAAGGGTCCTCTTTCTTGCAGTTCCAATCTGGTGCGGACATCCACCAGCACAAAGGATTCTTCCGCATCCATTTTCGCTTTCAATTCGTGGGGGCTGATGGGATCCCAGTCACCTTGATAATAATTCTGGCCCACCGCCCCGGCAATTATCACCGGATCCCGGGCCGCTGAGTAAGGAGGGGCATAGGCCAGATCAAGTTGGAGGAGGTCCTCCAAGCGCATTTGATGGTAGATGGCGGTGGCGAAAACGTCCACACGCTTGTCCACTCCCTCCTCCCCAATAACCTGGGCCCCAAGGAGTCTACCGCTCTCTCGTTCGGTCACTGTTTTAATATGGAGGGGCTTGGATCCTGGATAGTAGCCGGCGTGGTGACCGGGTTGCACATAAAGGGTCAGAGGTGAGTAGCCTTCCGCTATCGCTTCTCTTTCAGACAGGCCGGTCTTTGCCACGGTCAAGTCGAAGACCTTGACGATGATGGTTCCGGTAAAACCTTTCACTGAAATACTGCGACCAAGGGCGTTGGCCCCGGCAGCGCGTCCTTCCTTGTTTGCCGCTGAGCCCATGGGCGTAAGTACCGGCTTGCCGGTCACCAGGTTCATGGTTTCGATACAATCACCTGCAGCAAAGATATCAGGATCACTGGTCTGCATGAACTCGTTTACTTTGATTCCGCCGGTAACACCGAGTTCCAGGTCCGCACTCAGGGCAAGATCAACATTGGGCCTGACACCAATCGCCACCAGAACCAGGTCAGCGGGGATTTTTCCACCTTTGTCGGTTCGCACTAACCCTTGGCCGTTTTGCTCCTCTACTGACTGTAAACCTTCTGAAAGACAGAGGTTTATGCCTTTTTGATGCATGTGCCAGCGGACCATCTCAGCCATTTCCCAGTCCAAAAAGGTGAGTACCTGCGGGGCAAGTTCCACTACGGTGGTTTTGAGTCCTTTTAGAGCAAGATTCTCCACAGCTTCAATGCCTATAAGGCCGCCGCCCACCACTACGGCCCTGCGGGGATTCTTGTTCTGGAGGTAGTTGAATATGCGGTCAGTATCTTCAAGAGTTTTCAAGGAAAAAACGAAAGGAAGGTCCATACCGGGTACCGGCGGTACTATGGGGTGAGAGCCGGGGGCCAAGATCAAGCGATCATAGGATTCTTCTTCCATCTGCCCTGTATTGAGATTTTTCACAATCACTTTCTTGCTATTGCGGTCAATCTCAATGACCTCGCTACGGGTTCGGGCATCCACCTGGAAGCGGCGGCGAAAGAACTCGTCAGAGGTAATGAGCAAATCTTCCCGCTTCTCGATAACGCCGGAAAGATAGTAGGGGAGGCCACAATTAGCGTAAGAGATATCTGGCCCCTTTTCGTACATGATGATTTCAACCTCCTCGCTACAGCGCCTCGCCTTGGCTGCGGCAGAAGCACCTCCAGCCACACCACCAACAATGACCAACTTTCGAACCTTCATACATTACCTCCGGGACTAGAGCAATGGGCAAAAGACCGCGACATTTTAGCACAAACAATCCTCAAGACACAGACTTACCTTGCCGGGAGCTAAAGCAGCAAGATTTCAGCTGAATCGTAAGCGATGACCTCAGGGGAGTGACTAATTTCACTATACAATTTCTTATTTTTGTGATATAGAACTGACAACTAAAACAGTCCGGAGCAGCTCTCTATGAAAGAAGAAAGACGGTTTCCACGCGCAAGCATCAACACACAATACTGCCTGATTGGCGATCGTGGTGCCGCCAAAGGCAAGGCCAAGAATATAAGCCCTGTTGGAGTTTTTGTCCGCACCGGTGAAAGTATGCACGTGGGTGATCGCGTGCAAATCAACGTTCATCTACCCCATTATCATGGCTCGGTTGTTTCCCGGGCAGAAGTAGTCTGGATATGCCCCAAACACGAACCCTGCGGGGATCAAGGCGTGGGGTTGAAGTGGATCGAACTCAGCCGGTCGGATGTTTTCAGGCTCGATAACTTTGTCCGCCACTGGCAGGAAGCTTAGTCTGACGCGGCCTGAAAGCACTCCCAGCAGTTATTTCTCATATCCCTTCCCTATAATCTAGCGTGGTTTTTCCTCCTTATTAAAGAATTAGCCGACGTCACGCCAGATTAACCCCAGTGAATCCATGATTGTAGCTGACCTTTACCTCAATAAAATAGATTTTCTCCGATATCTCCCGAGGACTGACTGTAAAGAGTGCGGAGAGGCTTCTTGTGCTGCTTTCGTAAAGCAAATGAAAAATGGAACCCGAGCGCCGGAGAACTGCCCCTATCTAAGAGGCAACCAACTGCGGGCCTTTTATCTGGCCATGACTGCCGACCAATTTCTTCCCCAAGTCCCTGCCCTGGAGTTACCACGCCCAGCCCCTGAAGGGCTGACAGAGATTAACCAGGCTAACGAAGGCAGCCTGCTCATCGTTTCCGGCAACAGCGAGTTTACCCAAGACGTACTTACCTCCATTATGGCTTATACCCTCAGTCCCTTCTGGCTGTTCTTCGTTGATTGCCGTGGAGATACCGTTGATATGGCAATGATCTACCAGTCCTTGAAAGTAGAGAAGATCACTGCCCTCTTGGAAAAATCAAAGTTGAACCATAGTAAGGCGAAGCGAGAGATGATTCTTCCTGGATTCGCCTCCTCCTTACGAGAGCCACTGGCGAGGCAGACGGGGTGGAAGGTAAGGGTGGGTCCGATCTGCATCGCTGAGCTCCCGCTGTTTCTCGGCGACGACTGGAAGGTACCCTCCGATGTCGATTTGGGATAGATTGAGGAATTACTGAAGCCGGATTTTGGATTGCGGATTGCGGATTGAAGTACGAAATTTACAAATCACAAGACCCAAATAACAAAAAAATGACAATGATCGAGATTGGTCCTCCGGAGTCCCCACCCTCTGGGCGGGGCCCCGGTTTGGTGCTTGGAATTTGGGCTTTCAGATTTTAGGCATTTTAGACATTTTAGCTCACTTTAGGCATTTAGCCTTGGGATATCACAATAGTGACCGAACGACCCGCAAATGAGATAGATAGGATAGCCAACGAGTACTTCTCCTTGCTCGCCAGAGCCTTTCCGGTAATGTGCGCCAGTGATGAATTTCATTTTCTCCCTCGTGTCCAAGAAGCGGTAGAGTTTTTGGATCGTATGGACGAATTGAGCCAGGAAGCAATTGGAGCAGTGGTGGCGTCCGTGCGTGATCTGCAGATCCAACTGCGAAAACAACGAGCGGCCCAGGATTTCGAGAAGGAAATTGATCGGCAGTTTTTGCTGTACAACATGGCTGGCGCGCTCATCGAGTTAGAAGAGGTCCAATCCTGGCGTCATAATCCTCTCATTTATCTTAAGGTTGGTTGTATCGGGATAGATCATGCGGTGCACAAGCCTGCCGCTGACGAACAAGAACGTTTGAACCGCACTGCTCAACGGCTTTCTGGTCTGAATGGCTTGTTGAGGCAAGCGGGCAAGAATTTGAGAACAATTCCCGGGCCTTACTATCGAGTCGCTGTGGCGATGGCAGAAGACGCGCACCTGTATCTTGAAGAAATTCTTCGAGAGGAAAAAATAGATAGCCACCGGGGACAACTGGTACGAGCTTGCAACGAAGCCCAGGAAGCGCTTGCTGCTTTTTCCCAAAGATTGCGAGAAATTGGGCCGACACCTGCAGCGGCGGTTCAGACCATTTCGGTTGAGGAGCTTGTGCAGCGCCATTTCGGCTGCACCAGGCAACTGGAGGAAATCTTCACCATCGCTGAGGAGGAATGGCAGGATAGCCAAGAAGAAATGGAGCGACTGCGTCGAAGCATCGACGCTCGCCAGGATTGGCAGCAGCTCTATGAAAGCTACCTACCTGGGCCAGGGGATGAATTAGATCTTTTTCGACTCTACGGTGACGAAATAGAAAGTCTTCGTAATCTTTGCCGTAAACTCAAGCTGCTCGATGGCCATCTGGACCAGGAGGTAGTGCTCAGCGAAACACCAACCTATTTGCGTTCGGTGAGAAGTGGTGCCTCATACAGCGCGCCGGTGACCATTGACCATGGTGAACAGGCCTGCTTCTATATTACCGCTGCTAATACAGCAGGAAATTCACACATGGACGTACTCCGGAGGCAGCGGCTGCACCGTGAGTTCAGGTTTCTTTCTGCACACGAAACCTATCCTGGACACCATTTATTGGACAGCATCCGACGAAATCTAAAAAACCCTGTGCGCTGCCAGATTGAATCGCCCCTTTTCTATGAAGGGTGGGCCTACTATGCCGAGTCTATTCTTGCCGAATCCGGGTATGTAAAAAACGAGTTGGAACTCTTGGTGGATTGCAAGAGAAGACTTTGGCGGGCAGCTCGGTGTTTGATAGACTCCGGTCTGGCCATGCAGCGTTTTTCAACTGAGAAAGCCGCCGATCTCCTTGTTTCAGTGGGTTTCGCAGCGGACGAAGCAATAGCTCAAGTGGAGCGATTTAGGTTGAATCCTGGGTACCAGCTGTGCTACAGCCTGGGGAAATATGAGATTATGGAGCTGCGGCAACGTTTTCTCCCCACGTTTGGCTGGCAACGTTTTCACCGGCTCCTACTGGAGGGAGGCGAGATACCGTTTCATCTTGCCGCTTGGAGATTTGAAAATCTGACGGAGAATGGTAGTTCAGCTGCAGGTGGCTTCAAATAAACTGGTTAATCAGCACTTATTTAACATCGAAAACCTGGTACTTAAAGCCAGTCCACGATCCCGCCTTGCGGGGGTCACAGTTCAATGTCTTTGTCGGTAGAAGAGGTTTCAGGTTTCAGTGTTCAGGTTTCAGTTGTTTTGTTTTTCTTCCCTGACACCTGACACCCGACATCCGGATGGACACGAACGAGGGAGGTATCTGTGGAAGATTTCTTGGGTTATCACTCGGAGTGGAATCTCGGCAGTCCTGGCGGTTGGGAATATCAACGAATCACCCAGGAGTTGGGTAAGTTAGCTTGGCGTCTCCTGCAACCTCATTTAAGCTTGGATATTCGTCTGAATTTTGACCATGAGTATTTGAATCCGGTACCAGCTTTTGCAGCCGCCTTGCTTCGAGCCCATAAAAAACGGAATGGAAACCAAGCAGCTCACATCGTGCTGGTGGCTGAGCCGGATACCCTGGATACAGTTGTTGAAAACCGGAATTTTGTTCAATATCTAGGTGGCATCAATGAGGTGACGGCGGCACTGGCCGCACCGCAGGAGCTTGATTATCATCAGGGGTCTCTGTTCCACCGGGGTGTTCAGGTAACCTTGATGTTTATGGATTTCAACAATGACGTTCTTTTAAAGATGGAAAAAGACGGACCACTCACGGCTTTACGTCAAGCCATCAAAGATGATCTGGTTGTGAACCCCCGCGGGATGGAGCCTGCAGGAGCCAAAGGATTATTTGAAGCAGTTACCGATTCCCTACGTGAGCAGTTGCGTGAGACCACGGTTCAAAGAACACCTTGGACGAGGCAATTGTATGAGAGATCTACCACCGGGCCCGAGGGTGAGGTCATAGACGATTTGGTTACCTGGACCAGGGAGAATTGGGATCGGCTCGTACTCAAGCCCGTGCAAGGCTATTCGGGCGAAGGGATCTTTATCGGCTTCAAGAGTGAAGACCCGGATGCAGATCTTCAGGAGGCTCTCACGGCCGGCAATTATATTGTGCAGGACCTGGTGCCACTTCCTCTGTGGGCGGAAGACTCCCCCTGGCTTTTTAGCGAAGAGCAAAGGGTTGGATTGCAGAGATGGCAGACTGATTTCCGCTGCCTCGTCACAGATGCGGGGCTGATCGGTTTTCTGGGACGTTTTGGCGGGATCCCTACGAATGTAGGGGCTGGAGGTGGAACCCAGGCGCTTGCTCTTCTGTCGGGAACCACACCCGGGGGCGAAGTGGCTGAGCAAATCAATGCAGCCATTTGTCGAGTGCAATACAGCATACTTGAAGAAATTCGCCAGGAAGTGAATGAGCAGGCCGTGGCTATGGGGCACACCTATCTGTTGGGCCCCATAATGACCGCTTGGCGACCCCGGCTCATAAATGAGGCTCAGATGAGACAACTGCAAGTCTACTGCGAGAACCTGTGGGCTGACGCTGTGCAGCTGACGGAATGGTGGCGTGCAGGAAGGCTGGACGATTTTGTCCATATCACGGCTGAAGAGGAAGCCATTGCCAGGACTGCCCCCTGGACCGGACAACCGGCCCTGATGGCCAGTGATGGGCTTTTCTCCTTCGGCTCCCATCCTGAAGAGTAGTAGGGGAAACAACTTCTCACGAAAGAAGTGTGAATTTCGAGTTCCGAATTTCCAGCCGAAAACGTCGGCCAGAAAATCCGAAATCCAAAGCACGAAATACGAAACAAGTCCAAAATCCTAATTCTCAAATGTTCAAAACGTAACTAGTCAAAAGAAATGTGTGTTTTGTTTCGGTTATTCGGGTTTTGAAAATTCGAATTTGTTTCGAATTTCTCCTGCGGAGTCCCCACCCGTTGGGCGGGGCCCCAGTTTCGATATTCGGATTTCGAATTTGTGTCTTTCGCACTGAGAATTTCCTTTTATTACTAAATAATTCTCACGATTTAAGTAGTCTAGAGGCTGTTATGGATGACTATGATCCTACCTGGTGGCAACATATCTTTGACGAGACGTATCTTGTCACTGACGCTCGCAGTGTGTGCTGCCCGGAAGTAACCGCTACTGAGGTCGACATGGTTGAGGCCACGCTCGGTCTCGGGGCTAACGATCTCATTCTCGACCTTTGTGGTGGTCAAGGGCGACATGCCATAGAGTTGACTAGGCGCGGCTACAGAAATGTTATGGTGGTTGACTACTCGCAGGTATTGTTAGAAGTGGGTTCCCACGATGCCACGGAAGTAGGCTCCTCGGTACATTTCTGTCGCGGTGATGCCTGTATGGTAGGCTTGGCTGACAATAGCTTTGACGCGGTACTGGTTATGGGAAATTCGTTCGGTTACTTCAAAGAAGACGGCCAGAACAAGGAAATACTGAGGGAGATCCGCCGCTTGCTAAAACCCGGCGGCAAGGTGCTCCTCGACTTAATCCACAGCGACTACGCGCGCGCGCATTTCAAACCCAGTAGTTGGCACGAGGCCAATGAAGATGTAGTGGTTTGTCGAGAACGTGAGCTACAGAACGAAGGGGTTTTGGTGAGGGAAATTGTTTTGAGCAAAGAGCGTGGGCTTATTCGAGATGTTCGCTATTTTGCTCGGCTTTTTCAACCCCAAGATATGGAAGCGCTGCTCACTGAATGCGGCTTCCAGCAGATTGACTGTGGTGGTCTTCTGGTTTCTCATCCAAAGGCCGATGATTACGGTCTTCTCAACAAACGTATGCTGGTCACCGCCTTTAAACCATAATATTGCACACCCAAACCGGTAAAAATCGCTCCACTCGCGTGATAGCACGCCATCTGTGAGCGTGCTCGGAACAGGATTCACGTACGCTCAAGTACTGTTCATCCTGTCCCAGTCTGCGCGCGCCCACATTTGGCACACTCTGACGCGTTTTTTCTGGGCGTGGGTGTGCTACATTATGGTTAACCTTAGCCGGAAGGACGATTTCGGATCTCGGATTTCGGATTTGTCCTTCGGACTCCCACCCTTCAAGCGGGTTCCCAGTTTATCCTGCGGACTCCAACCCCTCGGGCGGGTTCCCAATTTCGCAATTCGCAATTCGAAATCTCACATCCCACATCTGAAATCTCACATCTGCCATTCCGCAATCCGCAATCCGCATTCCCAAATCAGCAATGGAGTGACTCAAGCAAACTTTCGCATGCAGGAATGACGTCAGAAGCCCCTTCAGGGCTCTGATTCTTACCTTAACTCTTCTTAGAAGTGTGGACCATGAACTCTGTAATCAACTGCTTGACCCGCCCCTTGCCACACTGAGGGCACTTTACTTTGCCCTTTTCGTATTCGCTAATGGACATTATGAGTGTGAAGACCTTGTTGCAGTTGAGGCACTGATACTCATATGTAGGCATAACTACCTCCCCGTCCGTGTTTACTACGGGCAAAGCATCCTCCGCCCCAGTTTCAAGCTGTCTAACAAAGATTATAGCGAGCCATGATTTGTGATGTCAACGCACAGAGGCATGCTGCGACTCACGAGATATCTGGACTCGGTTCGCTAGCCAGACAAGAATTTTTCGAGATTTGCCGGCGGCTCATTGTCGCGGAATAGGATTTTGCCGGTTTCATCCAATAGGATAACCACCGGGATGGCAGCAACGGAGTAGGCTTTCACTGCCTCATCGTCGCGGTCAATCAACATAGTGTAGGTGATCCGGTGACGGGAGCGATACTTTTTTATATCCTTCAGCGAGTCCAGTCCTCCCACATTGATTCCCACCACCTTAACTTTGTCCTCATATTTCTTGGCAAGATTGGCAATCTTGGGCTGAGTCTTGTGACAGGGTTTACACCACGTAGCCCAAAAATAAAGGAGTAACGGTTTATCTTCCGCCAATTTATCGAGATGCACCTTCTTGCCATCAATATCAACCAAGGTGAGGTCCAAAAGACTCCCGCCTCTCATGTTTTCGGCAAAGAGGAAGGATAAAGCAATAGACATTGCCCAAACCACAGTAAACAAGCATATCTTTTCCCACAGAGTTCTTCGCCGGGCCATACCTATTCCCTCCCATGTGATAACCGTCAGATAGTAGCGGCAAGTCAAAAAAAAATCAAATCATTGTGGGTCTTAGGTGTCAGGTTTCAGGTTTCAGTTGTTTTAATTTTTCCCCTGACACCTGACACCCGACACCTGAAACCTTCCTGTCCAAGGAAAACATTGGCGATGGAAACAGAGAGGAAAAAACGTTAGAATAGAGGTCTGCAAAATTTTACCTGGATAGGAGATCCTGGCAATGGCCTTAAAGGTGACGCCCTTACACTATGTGACTGTTGAGTTTAGGCTATACGATGAAGAGCAGCAGAAGCGGACAATGGAAGCTTCGGGTCAACACCGCTTTCTCTATGGAGTGGAATCTTGGATTGAAGGGATAGACCAGAGGCTGGAAAGCCTCGCAGAAGGTGAACATTTGGAACTGGTGTTAGAGTCGGAGGCAGCAACATTTGTGGCATCTCGGCTGTTGCACCAAGTTGAGTTGACAAAGGTAGAGAACAGTTTGATTCTTGAGGTGAAGATCGTTGACATTGTAAAGGCTGAACCCAGAGAAGTAGTCCAGGCCTTGGCTGCGACAGTTCACTGCTGCGATCATTGTGATAGCCATTAAATAACTAAGGTTTCAGTGTTCAGGTTTCAGTGTTCAGGGGTTGATTTTTTCTTCTTCCCTGACACCTGACACCCGACACCTGAAACCCTGCGCCTTAAGCCTTGAGCCATTCCCTTTGGCGCATCCCAAACCCTGGTCCTTTGGGTCCGGATTCTTCACTTGAGATTTACGCCAGTGTGTATTATGGTAACAGGCCGAAATCTTGCCGCTCTTCCTTTGATTCATAGATTCTATTCAGAATCTATTACCCAGGACGAGAGCCGAAGAAGGAAGTAATCGTAGACACATTTTCCAATGGCAAAGAGAAGCACGAGGAGCGTTGGTTATGGCAACGGTAGGCCTGAGAGTTATCGGTGGTAATAGCAACCGAGGTCTGGCAGAAAGGATCTGCGATTATCTTGGCATATCCCTCTGTCGTGCCAGGATTGACAGATTCAACGATGGCGAGACTCTCGTGGAGGTTGGGGAAAATGTTCGGGGCACAGACGCATTCGTGATCCAATCCCTTGCCCATCCTGTGAATGATCATCTCATGGAACTGCTGGCAATCATTGATGCTCTTAAACGTGCTTCAGCAAAGCGGATAACGGCGGTAATGCCATATTACGGTTATGCCCGCCAAGATCGCAAGAACAAGCCACGTGTACCCATCACCGCACGTTTGGTGGCCGACCTTCTGACCAAGGTGGGAACGAATCGGGTGCTCACCATGGATTTACATGCCGGCCAGATCCAAGGTTTTTTCAATATCCCTGTGGACAATCTCTATGCCTCTCCGATTCTCCTGCCCCATATTCGGGAGCAGTTTAGAAATGAACTGGTAATAGTGGCCCCCGATGCTGGAGGAGTTCCGAGGGCCCGCGCCTACGCCAGCCGACTGAATGCCGGCCTGGCGCTTATCGACAAGAGAAGAGCAGATGCCAACCAGGCGGAGGCCATGCACCTGATTGGTGAGGTGGAAGAGAAAACTGCGGTTATCCTCGATGATATGGTGGATACCGCTGGAACCCTTGTGGAAGCGGCCCGGACCCTCCTGGAAAATGGTGCCAGAGCGGTGCATGCCTGCTGTACCCATGCAATTTTGTCCGGTCCGGCTCCTGATAGATTGGCCCAAAGTCCTTTCGGATCGGTAGTGGTCACTGATACCTTACCAAAGAAAACTGACAGAGCCGACATTCCCAACCTTAAAGTACTCTCATCGGCGCTCCTGTTCGCCGAAGCCATCAAAAGCATTCACAACGAAGATTCCATCAGCCGATTGTTCGAGATCCAGCACTAACTGCCGGTCGGCAGAGTCAGTTGTCAGTCGTCCGTTGTCCGTTGTGGCTCACTCCGTTCGTCTCATAGGGCAAAGCGCGAAGCGCATAGCGTTTTAGTATTAACATAACCCACCTGCTGTGCTGGTGCTATCATTTAGCTATGCTTGTAGGGTGAGTATGCTGCAGTGGTCTTCGGGAAGACGACCGCGCAGCAAAATCCCCCTCGGTCCCCCTTTAGAAAAGGGGGAAGATAATTGTCTTCCTGTGAGAAATTCCATTTTAAGCCCCACTTTTGTAAAGGGGGGTTGGGGGGATTTTGTTTACTGTATTTCGCGCTCTGCGCTCTGCTCTATGCGGCGAACGGAGTGAGCCACAAAGCTTAGAAGGAGACGGATATGACAGAAGGCCTTATCTGCCCCAATTGTGGCGAGGTGGTATCCAAATATAGAAATCCCTTGCCCACGGTGGATATTATCATTGAGCTGGAAGACAAAGGTATTGTCCTGATTCAGAGGGCCAAAGAGCCTCATGGCTGGGCCATACCGGGCGGGTTTGTGGACTACGGCGAATCTCTCGAGGATGCGGCCCGGCGGGAAGCCCGAGAAGAGACCTCTTTGGATGTGGAGCTAATCGGGCAACTTGGTGCCTACTCT
>JASFGC010000042.1:0-16020 GCA_050123975.1 Syntrophobacterales bacterium
AGGTTACTATTAAAGGTGGTTGTTCAATCCGGGACAGCATCATAGGTGATGGAGTGGTGGTTACTGAGTCCCTGGAGGGAGTAGTGATCGGCTCGGAAGGGAGAGGCAAGATTGTAGATTTTAGATTGTAGATTGCGGATTGGGAGGGCATGGGGCATAGAGCATAGGGCATAGAGAAAGAAACCCCTGGCTTTAGTTTTGACCCTATGCTCCATGCTCTTTGCTCTATGCTTTGTTTTCCTGACACCTGACACCTGACACCTGGCTCCTGACTACTAAATTATTTGGTTTCGAAATGTGAAATGGCAAAGGGGTTTTTGTTGTGAAAGGGCAGCCTGAATTCCCAAAAAGCCGAGCTGCAGAGTTGATTCGGGAGAATAGCGCACTGAGTGGATCTTTGCGCTGGCAACCGCTTCATGGCGACGGATCGGAGCGAACTTTTTATCGGGTTGCAACCCAGGAGAAAAGCCTGATCTTGATTTGGAGCCCACCAGGAGACGAGACCTTTCCCAATGAGAACGATTCTTACGTTTACATCGGCCGACACCTGCGCCAAAAGGGTGTCCCTGTGCCAGAAATCCTTGGTTACTATCGTCCAGAGGGGTTGACTCTCGTTGAAGACTTGGGCTCGGTTCACCTTCAGGATTTAGTGGTGTCAGGTGCTGAGCGCTTGACCGCTCTCTATGGCCAGGCGATTGATGTGCTCCTTGAGATGCAAGTACGAGCCACCGAGGATCTAGAAACGCGGCATTGTTTTGATACTGCTCTATACGACCCACAATTCATCATTGAACGGGAGTTGGAATACTTCAGGTGGAGTTTCTTGGAGGGAGCGCTCGGGCTGGAAATAGATTCTCATTATGTAAAGGAAGACTTTTCCCTTTTGGCGTCCCGGGCGGGAGAAGGCGAAGGACAACTGTTTTTCCTTCACCGAGATTTTCAGTCACGCAACCTCATGGTGAAAGGTGATCACCTCTATCTCATAGATTTTCAGGGAGCGCGTTTAGGCCCCCCTCAATATGATCTAGCGGCACTCCTCTTGGATCCCTACGTGCAACTTCCGGGGGCGATTCAGCAGGAGTTGTTGGCAGCATACAGCAGAGCCTTCGGCAAGTTAACCGGAGGTTCAGTTGATGAGTTTCTGCTGAAATACCCACATGTTGCACTGTGCCGCAACCTGCAGGTTCTCGCCGCCTTTTCCTTTTTGACCCGGATCAAGGAAAGATCGCATTTCGCCCAATACATTGTGCCGGCCTGGAAAAGACTCCGGCAGCAATTGACCGAACCACCAGGTTCAAAGTATCGCACTTTGGCCGATGTGGTGCGGTCTCAAAATGATGAAACTGTTGCTGAAGTCGCAGCCAGACTGGAACGCGAAGCCCAGCGGACAGAAGGACGCGGTGACACGGGGACACGGCGAGACGGAGAGTAGAGGTCAGGAAAAACGAGGCATCAGAAACTAGGCACTATGTAGTAAGCACTAGGCACCATCGGATGACACGGGAAACACGAATGCGAGAAGAACATGCCGACAGTAGCGTAGCGAGTTCAATTCCCATCGTGGCCATAGTTGGTCGGCCAAATGTGGGCAAGTCCACGCTGTTCAATCGGCTTTGCCGGGATCGCCGGGCACTGGTGGACGACACGCCTGGAATCACTCGCGATCGCCTCATTGCCCAAGTAAACTGGGGTGAACGTTCATTTTGCCTGGTAGACACCGGGGGGATAGAGGAGGGAGAAGGCGAGACCCCGATCAAAGTGCAGGTCCGTCATCAGGCACAAATGGCGGTGGAAGAGGCCGATGTGGTGGTCTTTTTGGCCGATGGGAAAGAGGGACTGCATCCTGGTGACACCACGGTGGTGGATCTTTTGAGGCGTTCCAACAAGCCGGTTCTCTATGCGGTAAACAAGATCGACGGCCCCGAACAAGAAAGTGCTACCTACGAATTCTATGGACTTGGTCTGGAGCAGATTTTTCCTCTTTCGGCTGCTCACGGCTACGGCCTCAGGGATATGATGGATGCCTTGGTGGAAAGGCTTCCTCCTGAAACGACTGAGCCGGAGAAGACGAGAGGGATCCGAGTGGCAATTATTGGTAGGCCGAATGTGGGAAAGTCTTCTTTGTTAAACCGCATCTTGGGGTCTGAGCGTGTGCTGGTAAGCGATATGCCGGGTACCACCAGGGATGCCATCGACGTGAGTATCACCCTGAATGAGCAAGAATATCTTTTCATCGACACCCCTGGCATTCGGAGGCGCAGCAAGACCAGGGAGAAACTTGAAAAGTTTAGCGTGCTCAAAGCCTTGAAAAGTATTGACCGGTGTCAGGTTGCGGTTTTGCTCCTCGACGGCTTTGAGGGAGTTACCGCCCAGGATGTGCGTATTGCAGGATATATTCACGAACGCGGGCGCGGTGCAGTTGTGGCAATCAACAAATGGGATCTGGTGCAGAAGAATCCCAAGAAGGTGAGAGAATTCGCTGACTCCGTGGCCGATGCACTTAAATTCATGCCCTACGCTCCTCAGCTGAGGATTTCGGCTTTGACAGGGAAACGAGTGTCAAACCTGCTGCCCACCTTAAATACCGTTTACTCCCAGTACTGCCTTCGGGTGCAAACTTCAGTGCTGAACGAGGTTCTGGCTGCTGCAGTCTCACGCCATGAACCACCAATGCGTGGCAGCAGGCGAACAAAGATTCTCTATGGAGTCCAAGTGAGCACTCAGCCACCTACTTTTGTTTTCTTCGTCAGTCACCCAAAGGCAATCCACTTCTCCTACCAGCGTTATCTCACGAATCAAATTAGAAAAGCATTTTCACTGGATCTGACCCCTGTGCGGTTAGTTTTTCGGAAAAGAGGAGGGAGGAAGGAGAAAAAGAGGAAGTGATTGGGGATTGGGGATTGCGGATTGTGGATTGCGAATTGAGGATGTGAGATGTGCGATGTGGGATGTGAGATTTTAGATTTCGGGAAATGATTTCGAATTGCGAATTGGGAAGGCATGGGGCATAGAGCATAGGGCATAGAGAAAGAAACTCTTGGCTTTAGTTTTTGACCCTATGCTCCATACTCTTTGCTCTATGCTTTGTTTTCCTGAAACCTGAAACCTGAAACCTGAAATCCGGCTCCTGACTCCTCGTTCTATTGCTTGTGGATTGCAGAATGAGAAATGACAGAGGTGAAATGTTCTATACGCAAAGTGCTATAAGTCTCCCCGCCGTGTCGCCGTGTCGCCGTATCGCCGTTTCACCGTTTCACCGTGCCGCCGTTTCGACTTGGTGGTTTTTTCTTGCCGCTTGCCTACTATTGAGCGGTTGCTCCGAACGCTCACAAAACATGGAGCAGAGCGGTCCCGCAAAGATTGCAATTGTAGTACCTCATACTGGCCCTTTGATGGAGGAAGGACAGATGCTACGGTTCGGGGCCCTTATGGCAAGCCAGGAAGCCGAGAGCAGAGTGGCCGATCTCGGCCTGGAAGTAGCGGTGTACGACTCACCTTGTGACCCCGAAGAGGGTGTTGTTACTGCCAAGCGCTTGACAACCGACGTAACCATAAGTGCAGTGATAGGCTATCTATGCGCTGAGACCCTTGGCGCTGTTCTGCCTCTCTATCAAGAGGCAGGTCTGGCACTTATTAATCCCACCGTTTCTGCTGAATATGTTCGACAGGGTGAAACCAGCAACCTATTCTCACTACTCTATAGCGATGGCGATCAGGCCGCATTTCTTGCTGCCTATGCAAAAGAGGGTCTTGGCCTCGATCGGGTCGCGATCCTTAGGGACGACTCTGCTTATGGCTCTGTACTCAGCACTTCGTTCGAGGCAGAAGCCATACGACTGGATCTGGAGGTGGTGGCAAATGTTGCAATCAACCCCGATCAAGCAGGGGCGGCCCAAGCCGTAAAATCCCTGAAAGGTGCAAGCCCCGAAGGCGTTTTTCTTGCAGCCTCTCCGAAAGCTGCCAGTCTATTTCTCTTTGAGCGTCAACGGCAGCACTTAGGTGGCGTGGTTTTGGGGCCTGATCAGTTAGCAGACCTGGATTTCTACGAGATGGCTGGCCAGGCAGCTGAGGGATTGCTCGTTTGTCAGCCCATCTTGTTTGACAAAGAAAATCAAAAGAAGTCCAGATTTGTCAGGAGATTCGAGAAACTGTACAAGCGGAGACCAGATTGGATTGCCGCAGCCGGTTACGATGCAATGCAGTTGGCACTGGAGGTCTTGAACAGCTCTGGCCCGGGGCGACGCTCATTTCTGCAAAGCTTGCGAAAAATTTCGGAGCCTGACACTGCTTTCGAAGGGCTGAGTGGTCCTATCTTCTTCAAGGATGATGGCACAAGCCGTAGACATTTCTTTGTGGGTGCAGTCCAAAACGGAACACTGCGCGCTGCCAAGCCAGCCACAGTAAAATTCCCTGTTGCACGTAGCACTAAGAAGTGAGTCTGAACACCAGGTACTCTGCACTTTTGTTCAGAGGCGAGCAGACAGCAACCAGCTGGCAGAAGTTAGCAGCTCAAATTCCGAAATCGAAGAATCCACCAGCCAGTAGTCAGGGTACAGGGCACAGGGTTCAGGATTGAAGGTTGCAGGTGTCAGGAGTAACTGATAATTCGTTATCGAGCTCTACTATCTCAATTTCGCAATTCGAAATTGTCCTGCGGACTCCCACCCTTCGGGCGGGTTCCCGGTTTCGCAAATCGAAATTCTTCCGTGTGCTTTTTCAAATCCGCAATCCGAACTGTCTCCGTCTCGCCGTTTCTCCGCGTCCCCGCGTCGTCCCGCTTTGCCTAGTGCCTAGTTCCTGGTGTCTAGTGCCTAGTTTTTTCTGCCCGCTGCGTGCTGAAACTCTATGCCCCATGCCCCATGCTCTGTGCGCTGCACTGATTGACACCATTGTCGGCCTTATGATAGCGTTATTCAGCTTCTCAAGGGGTAGACTTCGGGATACCTTTTGGCACCTGGCCCTCTTTGCCTATCGATTGTTTTCATCTGAGCCTAAAGCACAGCGGTTGGGGAGAACAGGTTCTTCTCAACCACTGCTTTTCTCAGGAGAAATTGGCACATCTTGTCGAAAATGCTACAGCGAGCGAATTCTCCGTAGCTTGCTGCGGGGTTAGCGAGCGCACTACAATAAAATGAAATCACTTCCTTACATTTCGAAGCTTCCCTGCAGCTTGCTGCAGGGAGCTTCAATGCATGAATGAGGGATGGATTTTGGACAACACCGTCGCCCAGCCAAATAGGAAGCTAAGGAGAAACATGACGAGAATGTATGTGGCAGCTTTCTTTGTGGTCGCAATCTCTATGCAGTGCTTCACAGCTGCGGCTGCAGAACCCATCAAGATCGGCGTGTTCTTGCCCATGACCGGCAATGTATCCGCTTTCGGTCAAATGGAGTGGCTGGGGATAAAAACGGCCCATCAAATGATGGGCAAGATCTTAGGGCGAAACGTCAAGCTTATCCTAGAGGATAGCAAAAGTGAACAGACGGAAGCGGCCCGTGCTGTGGAGCGGTTAATTAAACAACACCACGTGGTGGGTATCATCGGTGGTGCCATAAGTGGAACTGCCCTGGCAGGTGGTTCCATTGCTGAAAAAAATGGCATTCCTTTGATCTCACCTTCTGCCACCAATATCATGGTTACCCAGGACAAGAAATATGTGTTTCGCGCTTGTTTCGATGATGGATTTCAAAGTCGGGTGGCGGCCAGACAGGCAAGAATAGGAATGGATGCCAGCACAGCAGCGGTGGTCGTGGACATCGCCCAAGCGGATTACAGTGTGGGGTTGGGAAACCTGTTTTTGAAAGCCTTCGGAGAGATGGGAGGCAAGGTGCTTGTTACCGCCTATATCCAAACTGGCGATCGTGATTTCAGAAGTCAACTTTCTGAGGTGCGAGAGGCAAAACCGAACATCATCTATCTACCGAATTACTACACTGAAAATGCTTTGCTGGCCAAACAAATCAGAGATCTGGGGATGAAAATGCCGATTCTTATGGCCGACGGAGCCCACGTGCCAGCGCTCATAGAAACCGGTGGCAAGGCTGTAGAAGGGGTGCACTTCACAGCGCACTTCCATCTTGAGGCCGTCAACACTTCCTTAGGCCGAAGGTTTGCTGCCAACTTCAAGAAGAAACATAAGAAGGATGCGGATGCTTTTGCCGCCTTGGGTGCGGATTCCTATTTCATTCTCGCTGGGGCGATCAAGCGGGCCAAATCAATTGAGGGGGCCAAGATCCAGTCTGCTCTGACTGCTACCAAGAATTTCAAAGGGGTCACCGGCCCCATTAAGATTAACGAGGATGGCAATACAATTAAGCGTCTGGTGATTAACAGGGTGAAGAATGGCAGCTTTACCTATGTGACCACGGTGAATCCGTAGCGTAATTGTGTACGGCCAATCGGAGGATCTGGTCGCCAAGTAGATGGCTGCCAAGAATCAGAAAGGGGGGAGATATTAATAATATTTTGAAGAGGCTGAACTTCGACAGATTAATTTGGAAGAAGGAGTAAGGAGGAAATCATGAGAAGAGTGGTCGTTATTGTAGGTGTTTTGATATTCTCTATGGCCCTTATTTCCGGAGCCATGGCAGAGGATATCAAAGTTGGAACCCTTATGCCCAGCACCGGGCCACTGAAAGAATTTGGCCCAAACTGTGAGAACGGAGTGAAGCTAGCTGCCAAACAAATGGCTGCGGCGGGATTTAGCATGAAACTCATCCACGAAGACAGCGAGACCTCTGCCATTCCGGCCACCGATGCAGCCAAAAAGCTGGTGGAGATAGACAGGGTGGTAGCCATAATCGGAGCCCTGGCAAGTGGTGTCACCGTCCCTGTGGCCGAGTCTGTGACCAGCCCCAGTGGTGTGATCATGATCTCGCCTGCATCTACATCACCCTTGATTACCGTCTTGCCGGCCGATTATGCAAAGGATTTTCTGTTCCGTACATGCCCATCTGATGCTCTTCAAGGTGTAATCGCTGGTAAGCTGGCCGCCAGTTACAATAAAACGGCCGCCGTCTTGTATGTTAACAATCCCTATGGGCAAGGGCTTGCAGAACAATTCAAGAAATCTTTCGAAAAAAGGCGGGGTAAGGTGCTTGCCATGGTCCCCCATGATGAAAAGGCGGCTGAGTCATACACTGCAGAGCTAAGAAAGGCCCTCGCCGAGAATCCCGATAGACTTGCTGCCTTCAGTTACCCGGAGCATGCGAAGGTATATCTTAAAGAGGCCATTGAGTTCTTCAAATACGGGAAGTTTCTGTTCTGCGATGGTACAAAATCGGAGGATATCATTAAGGCCCTTGGTGCGAGCAGAGTTGAGGGTCAGCGGGGTACGGCTCCCGGCTCAGCAAAGGGTAAATCCTATGACATCTTCATTGCTGATTATAGTAAGGAGTTTGGCAGACTTCCCCCCTTGCCCTTTATTACCAACGCCTATGATGGAGCAGCAGTCGTTGGCCTTGCCGCCTATGCAGCTAAGGTCAAAGGGTTGCCATTAACATCAAAAAACATTAGGGATAATCTGCGGGCTGTAGCCAATCCACCGGGGGAAATTATCCTGCCTGGTGAATTCAACAAGGCCTTTGATCTACTGAAACAAGGCAAGAAGATCAACTATGAAGGTGCGGCTGGAGCGGTTGATTTCGACCGGCACGGCGATGTAGTTACACCCATTGAAGTCTGGAAGTATACAAAAGGAACAATCAAAACGGTGAGCAAGGAATACGAGATTCCAAAAGAGTAGTTGCCATAGCCAGAATGACTCTAAAAGGGGGCCCAGTTGGGCGGCCCCCTTTTTTTGTTTCACCTTAATTCTCAGATCAATCCAGCAATTTCGATACCTTCTTCTCTTCTCCCAAAAGGCCCTGAGGCCGGTAAATAAGGATGATCTCCAACAGAATCCCGATTAAAAGGAACCTGATATAGGGGGCTCTGGCCTTTAGAGTAACTGGGAGCAGGTCGGTAAGAAATTTGGTCCCTATCCAGATACCCCATATTGAATAGGCCCCGAGAATGGCTCCTTTATTGTTGCCGCTTCCTCCGGCCATCAACATGACCCAGATGATGAATGTACCGTATAGGGGGGTGAAAACGTCGGGCGAGATGGCTTTGGTGTAATGGGCATAAAGGGCACCGCCAATCCCCATTATCATTGAGCCGAAGACGAGAGATTGCATCTTGAAGTTAAAGATTTCTTTGCCGCTCATGGCAGCAGAGATCTCATCCTCTCGAATGGCTCGCAGCACCCTACCCCAGGGAGATCGGATGGCTCGCTCGATCAGGAGGTATATCACCACCACGATAATCACCACAATGATCAGGTAGATATAGTTATAATGCTTGGGATCCACAAGGCCTTGCAAGGGTTGGGGTAAGCCCATCAGCCCTCTGGGGCCATTGGCCAGGGCGTGCTCGTTGTTGAAAATGAGTCGAAACGTTTCGGCGATTCCGATTGTGGCAATGGCAAGATAATCCTCTCTTAATTTGAGCGTTGGAATTCCGATCAGAAAGGCAATGAGGCCACAAACAAGTGCTGCTCCCAGTATGCCGATGATAAACGGCAGGTCCAATCCGATAAGCTGCTGTACATACTGGGCATACACACCGGTGGGCTTTGGCGTTGTGATCAGGGCTGAGGTGTAGGCACCGACGCAAAAGAATCCAGCTATGCCGATGTTAAATAAGCCGGTATAACCCCACTGGATGTTAAGGCCCAAGCAGAAGACGGCATAGATTCCAGCCATCACGGCAAGTGAGACCAAATACGCTAGGATTCCAGAGAGTTCCATTAGCTGCGACTGCCTCCAAAAATACCTTGCGGTCGAATGATGAGGATTACGATCATTATCATAAAAGCTACTGCTGGTTTGTACGTGGGCAGCAGAAAGGCTGTGGAGACCTGTTGAGCCACTCCGATGACCAGACCGCCGACCAGGGCACCGTACATGTTGCCGATGGTTCCGAGAATGGCGGCGGCAAAAAGGGGTAAAAGGAAATTCCACCCCATTCCCGCGTGTAACTGAACGTCGATCCCGTAAAGGATCCCGCCGGCAGCAGCCAGGGCCCCGCCTATCATCCATGTCCAGATAATGACGCGTTCGGTATCAATCCCTGATATGCGCGCCAGATCCATATTATCTGAAGTAGCCCGCATAGCCTTCCCCATCTTGGTCTTTTGTAAGAAAAAATGGAGCGCACTCACCAGGAAGAAAACGATGAGCAGAATGAGAATCTGATCCGGCCTTATCTTCACCCCCAGTGGGAGTCCCAGAGCAGGCCGCAAGAGCCCGGGTCTGTAGAAGCGGTAGTCTGCGCCCCAGAGGATAAGGACTATCATGCGAATGATGAAAGAGGCGCCGAGAGACGCCATAGCGAGGATTACTACCCCACTTCCCTTAAGGCGGAGTTTTCTGAAGATGACGCGATCGAAAAACAGCGACAGAGCCCCTACCACCACCATGGCAAAGGGTAAGGCAAGGAGCATTCTCCAACCAAAGGAAAGGGCTCCGAAGGTGTGATCAGGAATGCCTAACCAGGAAAGAGGGCCTGTAACCAAGAACAAGGCGACATAGGCCCCGGCGGTCATTAAATCGCCATGGGCGAAGTTGGCGAAGCGGAGGATACCATAGATCAGGGTGAGGCCAATGGCCCCTAGCGAGATGATGCTGCCGAGGACAATACCGTAGACGAAGAGCTCAACCAACCTCACCCTCCTAAGTAGAGGCGCCCAACCTCTTCATTTTGCAGTAAGGCTTGGCCTGCATCATCCAGCATGTTTTTTCCCATGGCCAGAACGTAGGCGTGATGGGCCATTTTCAAGACCTCTCGGGCATTTTGCTCGACAATGACGATGGCGACTCCAGTTGAATTGATCATCTCTATTTGTTCGAAGATATGGGAGACAAGCAGTGGGGCCAAACCTGCTGATGGTTCATCCAGGAGTAGGACCTGAGGATCCAGCATGAGGGCTCTCCCCATCGCTACCATCTGTCGCTGTCCTCCCGAGAGCTGACCCACTTTGGCCTTTTTTCTCTCTCGTAAAATGGGAAAAAGGTCATATACTTGTTCAAGTCTTTGTTTGTAATCATCAGTTCTGATGAACGCACCCATCTCCAGGTTTTCTTGGATGGTCATGGAAGGAAAGACATTGTCCACCTGAGGCACGTAACTTATTCCCTTTCTTACAATCTTTTCTGGTTTCAATCCAGTTATCTCCTCATTGTACAGAAAGACCTTGCCCAGCCTCGGTTGTAACAGGCCGAAAATAGTCTTCAAAAGAGTGGACTTTCCTGCACCGTTGGGGCCGATTATGGAAACGATTTCTCCGGCTTTTACCCTGAGGTTCACTTGGTGAAGAATGTCAACCCCAGTGTATCCTGCGGTAATATCTTCAATATTTAAAATCATTACCGGTACTGTCCACCCAAATAGGCTGCCAAGACTGTCTCATCCTTTTTGATATCCTCAGGAGATCCTTCGGCTAGCTTTCGCCCTTCGCTCATTACGATCACCGGATGGCAAAGGTTCATCACGAGATTCATATCGTGTTCAATTAAGAAGAAAGTTATTTTCTCATGCTCACAAAGCTTTCTGATGTTATCAACCAGCTTCCTCATCAATGTTGGGTTCACCCCAGCACCTGGTTCGTCCAAAAGAACCATTTTGGGTTCAGCCATCAGACTTCTGGCCAATTCCAAGAGTTTCTTTTGCCCACCCGAAAGCGAACCAGCATATTCGTCTTTAAGATCGATCAGTTCAACAAACTCAAGCACGTTGAGAGCCTTTTCTTTTATGGCTTTTTCCTGTTGCCTCACCGTTCCCGGTCGAACCCAGGTGTTCCAAATTCTTTCACCTGCCTGGCGGGCAGGCACGAGCATTAAGTTTTCAAGCACGGTCATCTGGGCAAATTCTCGAGTGATCTGAAAGGTTCTGTATATTTTTTTGTGGAAGATTTGATTCGGCCGGAGTCCATCAATACGCTCGCCGTTGAAATATATCTCACCGCTGTCGGGCTTGAAAAACCCGGTAATTAGATTAAAGAGAGTAGTCTTGCCGGCACCATTGGGGCCAATAAGCCCGGTGATAGAACCCTCCTGGACGTCTAGAGAACAATCGTAGACTGCCTGAAGCCCCCCAAAACCTTTCATTATGTTTTTTACCTCGAGCATACATCCAACCTAGGGGAAAAATGGGATTCTTTGATCTCGCGACTAAGCATTTACCAAATTCTTACAGACAGCCTAATACAGAACAATCCGCACAATCAAGACGATCTTGAAGAATTGGTAAAAACTCATCACACGGGAGCCACTTTTTCTGACTGCAGATGCAATCTGAGAGGGCTAGAATTTCGTGTAGGGCATCTCTCTCAGGATAAGAGCTTCAAGGGCCTTGTTAGTAAACTGTGTATTCTAACGATTTGCAACACTTTGTCAAAGATTTTTTTGGACATTTCCGGCGGTTTTCCACGGCCGTTTCGGGTTTTTTCTTGGATACTGGACTGGAAAACGTACCTTAGTTATCGGAACATACAGCCCGAGGGACACCACCGCTGTGGAGAGAGATGGTTGCATTGACAAACCAGATTGCATGGGGTAAGGTTTCGCTCAAATCCCTTGAAATCACTAGTGATAATTGAGCTGTCAGCTGTCAGCGGTCCGCTGATAAAATATCATATTTTGCCGAGGGGCAAATGCTGATAGCTTCTCAATAAAAGTGGAGGGGTATTGAAACAAGAGGACTTTTTTCGATCCGTCGGTTGGCAGGCGGAAGCACCGTTGGCGGAACGAATGCGCCCCCGCACATTGGATGAGTTTGTGGGCCAGCAGCACGTAATGGCTGCTGAAAAGCTGATAGGGCGGCTGCTCAAACACGGCCGACTGCAATCGCTGATTTTCTGGGGTCCTCCAGGATGCGGCAAGACCACCCTGGCACGGCTAATAGCGAGACATATTGAGGCGCACCTCATCAACCTCTCGGCGGTGACCGCCGGTGTCAAGGATGTACGGGCTGCCGTTGCTGAAGCCAAACAGCAGCAGAGCATGCGCCGGAAGCGCACCGTTCTGTTCGTGGATGAGATCCATCGTTTCAACAAGGCCCAGCAGGATTTACTCCTGCCTCAGGTGGAAAGCGGTACCGTCACCTTCATTGGCGCAACCACAGAGAATCCTTCCTTCGAGGTCATTTCTCCATTGCTGTCGCGGGCGCCGGTGGTGGTGTTGGAACCGCTGAGCGAAGATGACCTGGAGGTGGTTCTCAAGAGCGCTCTCGGGGATAAGGAAAGAGGATTTGGCGAACTGAACACGGAGGTGGATAAGGATGCACTGGCATATCTGATCCGAACGGCCGGAGGAGATGCGCGTTTGGCCCTCAGTGGCCTGGAAGTGGCTGTACTGACCACAGCACCGGACCCGAGTGGACGGCGCCAGGTAAACCTTCAGACAGTGGTTGATGCCGTTCAAAAGAAGGCTTTCATTTATGACAAGGATGGTGAGGAACACTACAACCTGATTTCTGCACTGCACAAGAGTTTACGAGGAAGTGATCCTGATGCGGCTCTCTATTGGCTTGCCAGGATGCTCGAGGCCGGAGAGGACCCCCTCTATGTAGCTCGCAGAATGGTGCGCTTTGCCACGGAGGATGTGGGTTTGGCCGATCCACGAGCGCTTATGGTAACGGTTGCAGCTCAACAGGCTTTTCATTTTCTGGGACGGCCTGAAGGCGATTTGGCCCTGGCCGAAGCAGCAGTTTATTTGGCAACGGCACCCAAGAGCAACGCCCTTTATGAGGCTTACAGCAAGGCGAAGCAGGAGGTCGAAGACAAGGGGAACTTGCCAGTTCCACTGCCACTTCGCAATGCCCCAACTGGACTGATGCGTCAATTGGCTTACGGTCGAGGTTACCGATATCCGCATGATCATTCCGAGGCCCATGTTCCAATGAGCTATTTGCCTGCGGATCTACAGGATATGCGGTTTTATGAGCCTACAGATCGAGGCTTTGAGGCAAGCGTGGGAGAGCGCTTAAATTACTGGCGCCAACGGGTAAGAGCAGCTAAGCGCAGAGAGCAGAGAGCAGAGCGTGAGGGTTGGTAGGCAGAGGATAGATTTCGGATTTCGGAATGCGGATTGCAGATTGGCAAGTGCGGAACTGTGACTTCGTATTTCATCTTGCGAATTGAGGATTGAACTGAGGGATAAAAACCACAAACGCTCGTTGATGAAGATGAAAAATGATACCTGGAAGATGCGAATTGAGAAATAATGTCTCGCTATGCGCTATGCGCTATGCGCTATGCTGCCTTTTTACCATCCTGATTTTCCTAAGTGCCCTCGTTGCAGGGCCGCTCTTGACGAGAGGCGCTGAGCGGTCCGTAACAAATGGTATTGATCGCTATAAGAAGCTGGTGAAACTGCATCCCCACAAAGCGAATTACTGGAATGCGCTGGGCTACTATTACCTGAAAGCAGGGAATTTACAAGAGGCGGAGAATCACTTCCTAAAGGCCATCAAAATCGATAATTCCTACCCGACTCCCCATAACAACCTGGGCGTGGTTTATCTCAAGCAGGACCGCCCGGAACAGGCAGAAAAAGAGTTTCTCCAAGCCGTCAGGCTAAACCCGCAGTACAGCAAAGCTCAATACAACTTGGCCGTGGCCCTTTTCCACCAAAAACGTTATGCCGACGCGGCCAAGGCCTACTTTAAGGCCCGTGATTTGGACAGGGAGTATGTGGACAGGAGGGATAATAGCGAACATACGCGGAAAAAATTGCGATCGGCCCTGGAACAGGCAGCTGAAGATGAAGAATCCACCAAAGAACTGAAGCGGATGCAAAAATGGTTGTCGCCAAACTACTAGCTCGGTTCAGCTGGTGCTGGATTGTGTTATTCTATCTGTCGGGTATGGCCCAGCCAGTTGCGGCGGCAGAACGGGCAGACCTCTTGTGGAATTTTGCCGGTCACCTCTATCAGGAGCAAGACTTCTACAGGGCCTTGAGTGAGTACCAGCGTTTTCTTTTTCTGTTTCCCACTGACCCTCGTGTCCCGAAGGCTGAACTCCAAATAGGCCGCTGCTATCGGCGGGAGGGAAAGTTCCAGAAGGCTTTTAGTCACCTCATCAGGCTCCACAATCGTCGAGCCGAGGAACCTGTTGGGCGCCAAGCTCTATTGGAGATGGTGGCGATCCGAGAGGAACAGGGTCGTTACCCGGAGGCCATTTACTGGGCCCAGCAGTTTATCGAGCGCTACCCTGACTATGCAGAAATTGATGCCGTCTACGTCCACTTGGCGTGGCTTCAGATAGACAGCGGCAAATTTGAGGAAGCAATTGCCACCCTTGAGCTGCTCCCGCCAGAGAGCACGCATTATCCTCGGGCACGATCACTGCAGCAGGCGTTAAAACAGAGACCCGAAACAGCTAAGAAGTCCCCTGCCGTGGCAGGAACGTTGTCCGCGGTTCTACCAGGTGCAGGGCATCTTTATACGGGTCGGCCAGGCCAGGCTGCCTCATCATTCCTGCTAAACGCTCTCTTTATCGCCGGAGCAGTACTAGCTTTTCAAAACGATAGCCCGGTTCTCGGCGGGATACTCGTTTTTTTTGAGTTGGGATGGTATACAGGTGGTATTCGCAGTGCGGCCCAAGCGGCACGAGAGGAGAATGAGAAACAGGAAAGGAAATTCCGCAGGGAGCTTAAGGAAAGGTATAGGCTTTCCCTGGGGTTGGAGCCCGGAAAAGATAGGATGGCACTTTCAGTGCGCTTAAGTTTCTAGCCCAGCTATTCCATTGTTGTATAATGCGGGAAAAAGCACGGGTCATATTTCATGCAGATGAGGTCTGAGTCAAAAGAAAGTATCAAACCGTTTCGACTGGTGAAGTATTTTACTCTGACCAGCCTTGTGGTGATTCTCATCCCCACCCTGATTCTGGCAATATTCATCTCACAGCGGGCCAAGAACGAACTCTTAAGAAAAAGTGAGCAGTATGCCCTCTTAATTGCCATCAATTTGAACCATCAGGTCTTCAGCCAGTTCGTTTTACCGACGGTGCTGAAGTATGGCAGGATTACGCTCAGTAGTCCTCAACAATATGAAAGACTGGACATAGTGGTCCGCAACACCATTCACGGATTCAAGGTGGACAGGGTTGACGTCTACAATCTCAAAGGGGTAATCAGCTACAGCACGGATCGTTCCCTGGTGGGACTTTCCGGGCTTGGCGGCAGAGATTTGAACTTGGCACGTGAAGGGAAATCTTCCTCGCGGCTCGTTTCACGAGGGAGCTCTTTCGGCTTTGAGCTTGGAGGGATGGCAAAGCAGAGGCAGCTCAAGACCTACATCCCCCTGCGGATGGAGCGACATCTCTTAAGAGAACAAGACCCTATCCTTGGGGTGTTCGAGATTACCCAGGATATTTCCGAGGACTATGCGGCCATTACCCGTTTTCAAAATAACATTATTTTGAGCCAGCTGCTGGTAATGAGCCTTCTTTTTTTCGTCTTACGTCTCATTGTGAAGCGGGCAGAGGGCATCATCGCCAAAAGAAGTGATGAGCGCAGGCGCTTGGAGGAGCAGCTTCATCAGGCTGAGAGATTGGCTGTCTTGGGAGAGATGGTAGCCGGCATAAGTCATGAGATCAGGAATCCACTGGGGATCATTGGCTCCACCGCCCAGCTTTTGCATCAGAAAACCGAGGAGGGCGATCAAAAGAAACAGCTCGGCAAAATCATCATGGAGGAGACAGCCCGTCTGAACTCTATTGTCACGGATTTCTTGGATTTTGCTCGTCCGACCACGCCCCATTTTTCAGAGTGCCAGGTGGATGAAGTGCTGGAGAAAAATCTTGAGTTTCTGGAAGTTGAACTCAAGAGACGAGGTATTATCGTTGAAAAGCGTTTTGCTGAGAATGGCACATCTGTCTATGCAGATGGCGACTTGCTCTATCGCGCCTTTTTGAACATTTTCGTAAATGCCATGGAAGCATTGGATGATGGGGGGACGATTAAGGTAATCACACAATA
>JASFGC010000043.1:0-15952 GCA_050123975.1 Syntrophobacterales bacterium
AATTGATGTGGTCCCTTTGCGGGCCCAAGTTGGCATGGTATTTCAGAAGCCCAATCCCTTCCCCAAGTCAATCTATGACAACATTGCCTACGGACCGAAAATTCATGGTCTCGCCGAGACAAAATCTTATCTGGATGAGATCGTCGAGATTTCTTTACGGAAAGCTGGCCTGTGGAAAGAGGTCAAGGATCGATTGGATCAACCCGGAACCGGCCTCTCGGGTGGGCAGCAGCAGCGTCTGTGTATAGCCCGCACCATTGCCGTTAACCCTGAGGTCATCTTGATGGACGAACCCTGTTCGGCGCTGGATCCAATCGCCACCGCTGTCATTGAAGACCTGATCGATGAGTTGCGAGAGCATTACACTATTGTCATTGTAACCCACTCCATGCAACAGGCCTCGCGGGTCTCTCAGCGCACTGCCTATTTTCATCTGGGTGATCTTATTGAGATCGGTCCAACGGAAGTGATATTCACCAATCCGCGCCATGAGTTAACTCAGGATTACATCACCGGGCGTTTCGGTTAAGTCGAGGAATTTTTTATGCCGAAAGAACATACAGTTAAAGCCTTTACCCAGGAGCTGGATCTACTCAAATCCAAAGTCTTGGAGATGGCAGAAGAGTGCGAAAGGCAGCTGGCTAAGGCTGTGCACTCTCTAGTCGAACGAGACACCAAGCTTGCTCAGGATACCATAGAAGGCGATACGAGAATCAACGGCTTACAGGGTGAAGTGGATGAACTGGCAATTCGTATGCTCGCCTTACGCCAACCAATGGCACTGGACCTTCGACATATCATTGCAGCCCAGAAAATGGCGGCGGATTTTGAACGGATTGCAGACTATGCGGCAAATATAGCTAAACATGCAATTGAACTGAAGAACGGTTGGCTCGATAAACCAGTCAAATCAATTGTCAAAATGGCAGATTGTGCTCTTCACATGTTGAACGACATCATTGACGCCTATCGAGATCTCGATATCGATAAAGCAGTGGCAGTGTGGCACCAAGATGATGAAATCGACAAGACTTATTTTGGTTTGCTGACAAAACTTCGAACCTTAATGATAGAAGATTCGACCAATGTTACCGCCAGCACGAGGTTGCTTTTTGTTGGCAGGTGCTGTGAGCGGATTGGAGATCACATCACCAATGTTGCTGAGAATGTGCATTTCATAATCAGTGGTGAAATGCATCATGGAAGGGCAATTGCATAGAAATAATTGTACATCCACCTGGCTAGGGAATCTATTCTTGGAAAACCTTTTCAATTCTTCTCAGGTATTCATCAAGCACCCCGCCTCCCCACCACTTGCGTAGAGAATCCTGGAGAAAGCCTGACTCAAACATAAGTTTGAGGGACACATCCACAAAGGCCTTGATGTCATCCTCACCTTGGCGGATACCAACTCCCCAATCAGTGGTATTGAAGTGTTCTCCCACTACTTCAAGATCGGGGTTGTACAAGGCCATGGTAAATACAAAGAGATCATCCTGGGCAAAGGCAACACCCTGGTCATTCCTCAAAGCTTGGATGGCTTCATATGTCTCTGTGAACTTTATTTGCTTGGCACCGGGAACCAGTTCAGCCAAGGCTTGAGCGCCGGTGGTTCCCTTGATGGTGATTACGTTCTTACCCTTGAGGTCATAGATGGAACTGATCCCCGACCCTTTTTTTGCCAAAAGACGAACACCTGATTCAAAATAGGGAATGGAAAATTGCAGCTTCTCGGCGCGCTGAGAGGTTCTACCCATGGTCGCCCAGATGATGTCGATTTTTCCCGAAGTGAGTAACTTAATTCGACTCTCCGGTGTAACTGCCACAAACTCAACTTTTTGGGGATCACCGAAAAGATACTCAGCGAGCTTGTGGCACAGATCGATTTCCCAACCCTCAAACTCACTTTTCTCATTGATGGCACTCCAGGGTGGGTAGTCGGCTTTGACACCGATGACGATTTTACCTGCCTTGATAATACCAGCTAAGCTTTTGGCCTCCGCAGGAACCAGGGCCACAGAAAAGATCAGCACTAGAATAGACGCAACGACCAGGAATCTCTTCATCGCTTCCTCCTCTTAACCCGGATATTCCATGAATCACTTGCTGCGACCACGGATATGGCTGTCCTCCCTGGCGTCCTCGGGCGTCGGTCCCTGCGACGTACCGTTTAGGTACGCCTCGGGATCAACACCCTGCGGTTGCCAGGTGGCACACCCATCTTCATGGTCTCACAACAGCAATTCATGCAATATCCGGGTTTGATAACCACTGGACAATAAATCAGAGGAAAACTTAACTCTAATATTCATAGATTATGCAAGGGGTAACAAGAAACAAATATCACACATGATATCATCGGCTGTCAAGGCAAGCTCAGCAGAGTTTAACAGAGAATTCAGATTTTGAAATTCAAAATCCGCAATCCGAAATAGTTCGGCCCCATGCTCTTAGCTCTTACGGCTGACAGTAATGCTTGATATCGACTCCTTCGACAATAAAAACCACGGCCTCGGCAATGTTCGTGGCAAGGTCAGCGCAGCGCTCGAGGCAACGAGAAATAATGATGGTGTTCACTGCTCGATCCACCGATTGAACTTCGCCGATCATATAATCGATAAAATGTCTGAGAATCTTCAAGTTAAGCTCGTCCGCCGTGTCATCCATCTGGCAAACTTCTGAGGCCTGACTGGTCTCCTCGTTGCTAAATGCTGAGGTGGCTCTCTTCATCATTTCCACCGAAATAGTCGCCAGTTGTTCCATAAGGGGCTGATGTGGCAGGGCTGGACGCTGATTGAGATAGAGAGCTCGTTCGGCAATGTTGACTGCCTGGTCGGCTATACGCTCAAGATTTATGCAAACTCTCATGCAGCCAATAATAAATCGCAGATCCCTGGCCATAGGCTGGTCTAGTGCCAGCAGTCTGAGGCAGCGTTTGTCGATTTCCACTTCCAGCAGGTCGATCTCCTGGTCTCCTTCAATAACCTCTTCAGCTATGTCGGAGTTTCTTTCAAACAGAGCCTTAAGGGCTTTGTCCACTGCCCTCTCAGCCAAGGCACCCATACGAAGGACCTCGATTTTGAGATCTTCTAAATCCTGACTAAAACGTCTTCTTATTTCCATACTCTTTTCTTCCTGGTTCCTCTATCCTTAAATGATGTTTATTTGGCTAAATGGCACGTATCTATTCACCATCTTCCCCTCTGCGCATCAAGACTATTCTTTGACAAGAGGTACGGTGAAAAAGAAAGTTGAACCATTGGTCTTTCCCTGTGGGGGGCTCTCCACCCAGATCCTACCGCCGTGGTTTTGGATAATGTGGCGACAGATAGCCAATCCTAGACCAGTGCTGTCGCTATGGTTAGCCCGGTCTTTTTCCACCTGATAGAATCGTTCAAAAATCCTCGGCTGATCTTGAATGGGTATGCCGGGCCCTTGATCAGTTACTTGAAAGGTTGCCATGACAGGGCCGAAATCACACAATGTGGTCACAGTGCCTCCGGGTGGACCATACTTGACCGCGTTTTCGAGCAGGTTTCTGAAGACTTGCTCGAGTTGCTCCAAATCGGCTCGAACCATGACACCTTCCTCGGGTAAAAGGTTCTCCAGGCTGATATCTCTCTCACCTGCGAGGGAAGCGCAAGCCTTCCAAGCTGAGTTGAGTGCATCTGCAGCATTGACAGGTTCATAATCTAAGGGCTGTTCACGGGCCTCTAGTCTAGCCAACTGTAGCAGGTCGTCCACCATATTGCTCATATGATTGGAATGTTTAAGAATTATTTGGAGAAATTCGCGCGCAGAATCAGAGTCTTGACTGCCCTCAGTTAGTATTGTCTCCGCATACCCCTTTATGGAAGTAAGGGGAGTTCGGAGTTCATGAGACACATTGGCAACAAAATCCTGGCGAACCTTCTCTAACCGCTTTAGTTCGCTGATATCGTGGAATACGACTATAGCACCTATACCCTCCTCTTGGTCTCCAAGTTGGACAATGTTAACGTCGAACACTCGTCCCGGGTCCCAAAAGATCTCCAATCTTAAAGGCCGGATCTCGCTCTCATAATCTCCACTAATAACTTGGTCGCAGGCTCTCTGTAGCTCGTGGCTCCGAACTACCTCCAAAGGGCGTCGACCTGCGGCAGTCGACAGATCAGGGATAATCATGCTCAAGGCTTTGTTGGTGGTTTTGATCTTTCCGCTTGAGTCCAATACCATGACCCCTTCACTCATCCCGTCCAGAATTGCTCCCAACTGCTGTTTTTGTTCGGTAATAGTCTTGATGTGATCATCAATTCTCTCAGCCATTTGATTGATGGCTTGGGCCAGAGGGGAAAACTCTTTACCTGGATAGCGGCGGATACGTTCGCGGTAATCGCCACTTTCTATGGCTTCTGCGGCACGGATCATTCTTTGAATAGGAATCTCCAGTTGACGAACCAGTAAATAACTCAGAAAAATAGTGGCGCTAAAAGTAATTACAATAATGAAAATTAAGTTTTTGCTGAGGTGATCCAGCCTTTTTCTGACTTCCGAAAAAGGTACTGCCACCCGGATAACGCCACTGGGAATTGCTCCGCGCTCATCTATCTTTCTGGCAGCATAAATGAGATGCCTTTCGAGAGTGGTACTGTAGCGCGAACTTGTTCCCAGCTCTTCCTTGTAGGCCTGGATAATCTCAGGCCGGTTGGCATGGTTGTCCATGGCAGGAACTCTCGGAAAAGCGACTTTAGAGTCAGCGACCACTGTGCCGTCTCGGGCCACAAAAGTTATGCGTATCTCCAGTTGATCTCCGAAGGCTTTGCACCATTGCTGCAAAGAGGCGGCGGTCTTGAAAGGCTGCTCCTGTATAGCAAGCCAATATGCTAAGTTGAGCTGGCGGATGGCGTTTGTGCGAGTGTCAGCTTCTATGTCAGCACTTAAGATTTGGCGGTAATAGAGAGAGGGTAGGAGTAAGGCAAGGAAGAGAACCCCCCAGAAGGAAATGAGAAGGCGACTTCTGAAGGAGAGGTTCTTAAGCATAGATCAATCCCGGAAGCGGTAGCCCACACCGCGAACTGTCTCGATCCACTCGGCGTAGGGTCCAAGTTTCTGGCGTAGTCTACGAATGTGCGTATCTACGGTGCGGGCATACCCATCGAACTGGTAACCCCAGACTGTGTCCAACAACTTATCCCTGGTCATAACTTTGCCCACGTTACGGATGAGTTCCGCTAAAAGCCGAAACTCTGTTGCCGTAAGATTTGTCTCTTGATCATTGACCGTGACCCGGTGGGCCTCGAGGTCCACACCTAATCCGTTCCTCAGCCATTTGGTAATAACAGGTTCTTCTGGTGCAAATCTGCGCAGAATAGCACGGACTCGCAGGATTAGTTCCCGCGGGCTAAAGGGTTTTACAACATAGTCATCAGCCCCTAGTTCCATGCCGACAATGCGGTCCACCTCCTCGCCCTTGGCTGTTAACATAAGGATTGGAATTTTTCGCGTAGCCGGGCTTCGTCTCAGTTCCTTGCAAACCTCAAAGCCATCGAGGCCTGGCAGCATGATATCGAGAATTACAAGCTGAGGCAGATGCCTTTTGGCAACAGACAGGGCCTCGTAGCCCTCCTGGGCCGTCAATACGTCGAAGTCGGCGGCCTTGAGGTTGTGGGCTACAAGCTGAAGAATATCCACATCATCTTCGACCACAAGTATTCTTGATTTTTCCATCTAAACCTCCAAGATAAATAGAAAAATCAGCTTATCTCTCTTTTGTTACATCTAGGTGACCGTTTCATTACAAAGCTGTTACGGTGCTAAGTAGTCAAGATTCTACAATTTATAGTGGTCTTGTGACCAGTTGAGGCAACCTGCTGCCAGCCGCCTTCTGCCTGCTGGTTCTTATCCGTATCTTCCTTCAATGTAATCAGCGGTTCTCGAATCCTTAGGAGTAATATAGAGATCCTCGGTGCGCCTGTGCTCAATGATCTCGCCGAGGAGCATGAAAATACACTCATCGCTTATTCGGCGAGCTTGCGCCATGTTATGGGTTACTACAATAAGAGTGTAACGCCCAGCTAGATTTAGCATCAAATCTTCGACTCTGCTGGTTGATTCGGCGTCGAGGGCTGAGCAGGGCTCGTCCATAAGGATGACGTCAGGCTTTAAAGGGAGCAACCGGGCTATGCATAATTTCTGCTGCTGTTCAAGTTGCAGGGCGGTAGCTCTGGTCTTCAATTTGTCCTTCAGGTCTTCCCAGAGAAAAACTTCCTTTAAAGATGTTTCCACAATTTCATCTGCTTCAGATTTCTTAATTGAAGCTTGGGCGGAATGAACTCGCAAACCAAACAAAATGTTTTCGTAGACAGAAATCGGCAAAGGATTGGGACGTTGGAAAACCATACCAACCGATTTTCTGAGTTCCTGCAAGGAAACATCTGGATCGTAAATGTTTTTACCAAGTATGCGGATCAACCCTGTGGTGGTGACATTACCATAGCGTTCGTTCACCCGATTAAAGCAACGGAGCAGAGTAGTCTTGCCGCAGCCAGAGGGGCCAATGAGCCCAGTAATCAACCCATCTACAATCTGAATGCTGACATTTATCAGCGCTTGGAAATCGCCATACCACAAGTTCAATTTGTCGGTTTCGACGCAGTAGTTGTTTTCTTGATCAGCCAAAGGTTCCACTCACGTAGTCGTAGGTCATTTTGTTTGCCGGGGAGCCCGAAAAAATAACTTCATTAGAGTCGATTTCAATCAACTCTCCATTTAATAGAAAAGCGGTTCGATCTGCCAGACGCCTGGCCTGTTGGACAAGATTGGTGACGAGGATGATGGTGATTTGCGAGCGCAGTTCTTTCAGCACGTCTTCGATTCTCATGGTTGTTACTGGATCCACCGCAATGGAAAACTCATCGAGACAAAGAATTTCAGGTTGATGGGAAAGGGCCCTGGCAATGGTTAACCGTTGTTGTTGGCCTCCAGAAAGCCTGGTTCCCAAGCTGTCCAAACGATCTTTAACTTCATCCCACAGAGCTGCTTGCCGCAGACACTTTTCCACAAGTTCGTTTAATTGGGCCCGCCCCCTCATCCCGGCAGTGCGCGGCGCAAAGGCCACATTGTCGTAAATGGACAGAGGTAAACCAACTGGTAGAGGGAAAACCATGCCAATCTTCCGTCGCAGCTCATAAACGTTCTTCATCTCCCTGACGTTTTCGCCATCGATTATTACCGTGCCCTCAACCTTGGCCCCAGGAACAAATTCTATGGTGCGATTTATGACCTTTAATAAAGTAGTTTTTCCTGATTGTGCAGGACCGATGACGGCGAGGATTTCATTTTCGTAGATATCGAGAGAAATTCCATTCAGTGCCTCTTTTTGGTCATATCTCACTTCAAGATTGGAGATCTCGATTTTCTTCTTTCTATTACCCATCAGCTCTACCACTTCTTTCGCGAACGGAGATATACACGGAGCGCTATTGCCAGCATGTTCACTAACAGCACAGTGCCGAGCAGGACAACAGCAGTCGCGTACGGTATGGCGTCAGGTACATTTGGGACTTGGGTAGAAATGGTGAAGAGATGCATGGAGAGGGCCATACACTGGTCAAACAGACCGTAGGCAAAAATGTTTCCTTCCGAAATAGCCTTATAAAAAACCGCGCCGGTGAACATGATAGGTGCGGTCTCACCAGCCGCCCGGGAAACCTGGAGAATGATGCCGGTCAAGATGCCACTAATAGAGTTTGGTAAGACAATGCGCCGGATCGTCTGCCAGCGGGTTGCACCAACATTCCAGCAAGCCTCCCTGAAAGCCATGGGCACCGCTCCAAGAGCTTCTTTGGTAGCAGCAATGATAACCGGCAAGGTCATGATCGCCAAGGTGAGGGAAGCGGCAAGAATGGAGCGACCCATCCGCGAAAACAAGACAAAAGCGCCAACGCCAAAGAGGGCATGAACAATGCTGGGAACGCCAGCAAGATTCACCACTGCTAAGTTTATGATGCGGGTGAGCCAATTATCTCGGGCATATTCATTCAGGTATACTGCGGCGAGAACTCCTATGGGGGCGGAGACCAACAGTGAAATCACAACCAGGTAGATCGTGCCCAATAATGCCGCCCAGATACCGCCAGCACGCATGCCTCGCGCTGGATTCGTAAACAGAAAATCGATGGATAAAACAGGGAAGGCCTTGTAAAAGAGGTAGAAGACGATAAGTACCAAAGGAATGACAATCAGAAGGGTCATCAAGAGAAACAACCCCTTGGCCACATTCTCAGCTATTCTTTTCCTGCGAGCAAGGGGCTTCTCCGTGAACAATTTTGCATTTCTCCTCGCGCCATTCTCGGATAAGTCAGGCTCTCTTAAAGAAGAATCAAGATTGGAATTTATAATGGTCGTGTCTTGTTGCCCGCTCATCCCCTTCATTCCCCTATTTCTGGCGGATTCCCTTGACAATGAGATCGGCGGTGAGATTTACCACAAAAGTGATGGAAAACAGCAAAACTCCGATGAGAAACAATACTTGATAGTGGTCGGAGTGTACTGGCGCTTCACCAAGTTCAGCGGCAATTGTTGCGGTGAGAGTTCTGACCGAATCAAGCACCCCGTGGGGGATTTGAACGGCGTGGCCCGTTGCCATGAGTACAGCCATGGTCTCCCCGATTGCCCGAGCAACACCAAGGAGAACGGCGGCCAATAAACCGTTTTTGGCTGCTGGCAGAAGCACTTTGTACACAACTTGCCAGCGGGTTGCACCGAGGGCTTCGGCTGCCTCTCGGTAGGAATCCGGGACAGCCTTCAGTGCGTCCTCACCTATTGAGACAATAATAGGCACGCTCATGAGCGCTAAAATGATGCCGCCATTTAGTACCGTGAGCCCGATGGGGGCGTTGAACAAATCGATTATCAGCTCATTCATTATGGTCAGACCAATGAATCCCCAGACAACCGAAGGAATGGCAGCCAGCAGCTCGATCACAATCTTGAAGGTTTCTTTCAACTTGGGACTGCAGAATTCCGATACAAAAATGGCCGCCCCTAAACCAAAGGGAACTGCAATGACCATTGCCAAGATAGTCACGCTCGCCGTACCGGCGATCAAGGCGAGAACACCGTATCGTTTGTTGCTGACAGAGGTGGGATACCACTCAGGGCTGGTAAAGAATTCAAAGAGGTCAAGTTCCCGAAAGAGAAAATCTGCGCCTTCCCGGAAGACAAAGAAAAAGATGCCAAAGACGAAAATAATTGCGCTGATTCCGCATAACCGAATTATCAATTCAATTATCGGCTCGGCACGCGTCTCCAGGCGAGGTCTATTAGTCATCTAGATAAAACCCTTTACTGTGTCTTGGCCATGACACGCTCGTCTTGCGGCAGTGGCACGTACCCGTTTGTTTCAACAATCTTCTGGCCAAAATCCGAATAAATCCACTCGATATATTTCTTCACTTCGCCAGTTGGTTCACCAAGGGAATACATGTAAAGAGGTCGAGCAATCGGATAGGTACCATTCAGTGCGGTTTCAACGCTTGGTTTGTAACCGGTTGCGCCCGCCTTCTTTGCAATTTTTAGTTTTTTGACATGCTCGGTTGCGTAGCCCATGCCGCTGTACCCTATTGCACAGGGGGTTCTCCCTACCAGTTCCACCACGTCTTTTGAGCCATGCAAATCTCTAGATCCCAGTTTGAAATCCCGCTTTTTCCCTAATATGGCCTCACGAAAATAGTGATATGTGCCGGAGTTGGATTGTCTGCTCACACGAATTATTTCATCATTGGGGCATGCTGGATGTTTGATGCCGAGCTGTGACCATTTGGTGGTCTTGCCGCCCTCGCCGTAAATCTCGGCGAGTTGTCCAAGGCTAATCTGGTTCAATGGGTTATCCTTGTGGACGTATACTGCTAGTGCGTCATAGCCAACTACAAATTTTTGCGGCGTCATACCAGTATTTGACGTTGCCCTTTGTACCTCTCCCGGCTTCATCAATCGGCTGCAATTGGCAATATCAACAGTGCCGTTGATCAGGGCAGCGATGCCCGTGCCAGAGCCTCCGCCAGAGACTTCCACAGAGACCGAGGAGTTGATTGCGGCATATTCTTCTGCCCATGATTGGGCCAAATTGACCATGGTGTCAGAGCCAGCATTCTGGATGACAGATTTCCCGGACGAAGAGGTGGGAGTTTCTTCACTTTTTTGACCGCATCCTGCGACAAGAATGGCGAAGGCAACGGCCAAGTAAACGAGTACCATCGTATTTTGTTTGAAAGGTGAATTGCTGAACATTAGTGTTCCTCCTCCAAGATGTCATTGCCGAGAATCGCCTCAACGAGATCTTTAATATTTGAATCCAAGATCGTATAGGTTTTTTCGAAAGCGGCTCGAATATCTTGTTCAGATCCTTCGATTTGGGAAGGATCTCCTATTTCCCAATCGATGCTGATCATTTTGCTTTGTGGTGGCGGGAAGTACTCCTCGGCTTCTCTGCAAAGAGAGACAAAAATCTGATAATCTTCGAGATCTAGGATTTGATCGAGAAACTTTGAGGGTTGTTCAGAGATGTCAATCCCTTTTTCCGCCATGAATTTGACTGTGTAGGGATTTAAGGGTTGTGGAGCAATCCCAGCGCTGTAGAACTGGAACCTCTCCAATCCGAGGGAATTGCCAATACCCTTTGCCATCTGGCCCCGGCAGGCATCCCTCTCGTCTACAAAGAGAACCCGGAAAACTTCCTTGCCTTTGTGTTTAATGTCCTCGCCTGTGCACATATAGAGGACTTCTTCACAAATATTGCAGGCTCGATCCGCCACTCGCTCAAAGCGAGTAACGATAGTCATGAGTGAAGGAAGTACTTCTGAGGGCAGCTTGCCAGCGTCATTCAACCGGATCAATTCATGGTGAATATCCCAACGAATGTCATCAACCTTGTCCTCCATGTCCATGGTGGCTTTAGCCAACTTGGTATCTCTCTCGGCAAAGGCCTGCATGGCATTGCGAAGCATGGGAATCGATTTTTTGGCAATGTCTTCCATATTTTCGTAGGATGGCTGTGGATCAACGGAACGTAGTCTGAGGAGGTGTCGGGCGATGCTCTCAGCGTAATCCCCAATTCTCTCCAATTCATTGTTGATTTTAATGACAGCGTAAACAAAGCGGAGGTTGCCGGCAGCGGGCTGCTGCCGTACGAGAAACTCCTGGCAAAGGCGGTCTAGCTCCATCTCTAACTCGTCGATATACCGATCACGGAGGATAACAGAGTAGGCCAACTGGCGGTCTGACTCGGTAAGGGCATGGAGACTCGCCCTCAAGGCGCCTTCTGCCAGGGTGCCCATCTTAATCACCTTGGAGTTAATTTGGTCTATATCCCTTTGTAAGCTTTCCTCTAGACGAGATGACATGTCTATTCTCCTTAAGGTCCGAGAGCTTGAAGAGATGATCTCAGAGATTATGCTGCAAAATGGAGTCACTCTGAAATTGTTACAGCTTTGTTACGAAATTGTTACAGGCGGATTCTATTAGAAATGACCGAGAAGCTAAAGCTTTTTTTTGAAGTCGGCTGAACCAGGATATTTCATGGACTGTTTAACGCGACCAGGGACACAATCGTCCTTCCTCGCGTCTCACTATTGGAGAAGAGATCCAAGACCGAGCAACGCGGCTGCAAAGACGAAGCTAGCAAACCAGGAGGATCGATAGATAAGCCGACAACAGCGGCGGATGTGCTGCGGACCAACCTTCTCTTCCCCATCCCCCAACCATGGCTTCTCTACAGTTTGTTCCTGATAAACCGTAGGCCCTCCCAGTCTGATCCCCAGGGCTCCGGCTACAAAGCTCTCAGAGTGGCCGGCGTTGGGTGACAGATGCTTCAATCGGTCACGCCTGAAGATTTTCCATCCTGCCCATGCTTTTTCGCCACTGAGAACCCCTCCTATAAATAAAATGATAAGGGAAAGACGAGCTGGCAAAAAGTTGGCTAGATCATCGAGTCGGGCGGCTGACCGGCCAAAGAGGAGATAGTGGTCATGTCGATATCCCACCATTGAGTCGAGGGTGCTTACTGTCTTGAAAGCAAGCATCCCCACTATGCCTGCTGCCGCAGGCGCCGGGCAGCCAAAGAGATGACTGAAAACTGCTATGAAGGAGTACCAAAACATTGGTGAGAGAACCCCATCAACGAAATTCTCCGCCACACTCTCCACCGCACCTCTTGCCACACCCTCGGGATTCAAGTTTGAGGTGTCTCGCCCTACAATTTTCTGGAGCTCAGTGCGGGCTTGGATCAAATCGCTCCTGTCCAGAGTTTCAGCAATTGGTTCGGCGTGCTTGCAGAGATCCTTGAGTGCCAGACAGGAGTAGGCCAGATAGAGATCCAAGAGGATGGCCAGGAAGAAGTTCAGCTGACCAATAAATTGACGGAGGGCCAAATAGGCCCCAATGGCAAGGACCATAGTCACGGTCACTAAAAGGATGCCGCCACCTGATCCCGACCATTTCAGCCGCAGCAATAGTTTCTCGAAAGCAGAAACAGCACCGCCTATAAGTCGAATCGGGTGGTAAGGAAAAGGAGGATCACCTAGAAGTACATCAAGAATCAAGGCAGAAATAAGTATGACGGCGGCTAGGGTCATAAATTATGAGTAATGATTAGCACATTCTTGCATAAGTGAAAGGACCTGATCATTTTCTTGCCCGTGGCGAATTGCCATGCGAAAAAAGTTGTCCTCTAAACCAGGAAAGTTGCGGCAGTCTCGGAAGTGAATCCCTGAATTCAACATGAAGCTGAGAAAATCATCCAAGTCGTTTGTCTGGGTCCAGCGAGCCAGGAGAAAATTGGCTGCAGGTTCGAATGCTTGAAACCCAGACATCTCCCTTATCCTGCCAAAAACCCGTGGTCTTTCCCGACGAATGAGCTGAATCAAATCTTTCTCGTAATTAGCACAATCAATCAGTTTCAGTGCAACTTTCTCGGCAACACGGTTTACACTCCACGGTTCTTTCAAGGGACGGAGTCGAGCAATACTATCCGGATGGCCAACCACAGCACCCAGCCGAAGACCCGGCAGGGCATAAAACTTGGTGAGAGAGTGAAAGATGAGGATGTTGGCCGGTTGTGGATTCTCTTTGATCAAGCTGACCGAGTCGGGTTGGTCAAGAAACTGCACAAAGGCCTCGTCCACCAGGAGCCACTTGCTGGGAAAATTGATCGCTAGATCCAGCAATGATTGTCGGGGGAAAACGGTGCCCGTGGGATTATTCGGGTTGCCTAGAAATAGACCGTCTCCCCTTGCCAGGGTCTCCTCGAGGACTGCCATGTCCGGGGGGGCAAACCCGGCAGTAGGCTCTAGTTCCACCGGTATCAATTCCGCCCCGGCCGCAAGGCAGGCCCTGGTGTAATCGTGGAAAGAGGGATTAATCACCACTACCTTGTGCAAGCCCAAGGCCCGCGGGGCCAAATAAATAAACTCGGTGGAACCGTTTCCTGCCAGAACCTGGTCAGGATCCAAGCCGAACCGTTTTTGGTAATAGTGGACAACTCCCTCTCCATCCACGGTGGGATAGCTTTCAATCTCTTTCCACAGATCGTTCCAGATGGCTTTGATATCTGGGGGAACACCCAAAGGGCTGACATTGACGCTGAAATCGAGAACTTCTCGAGCATCAATCCCCAACCGTTTCAATTCCCGTTGAGGATCACCGCCATGAACGTGTTCGTCATTAGCCATTCTTCAATTCTTTCTTGAATGGAAAGTTTGCATAGGGCAGAGGGCAGAGGGAATGAGGATAAATCCGAAATCCGAATATCGAAATCCGAAACAAATTCAAAATCCGAATTCTCTAATGTCCCAAACGAAAACTTGAGAGAGAATCTCAGTCTGTCCTCTGTCTTCTGACCTCTAATCCCCGTCTCGCCGTTTCTCCAGTTCCCCGTTTCGTCCCTCTGTGCCTAGTGCTTAGTTCCTATTGCCTAGTTTTCATTGCTGACTATTGCAAGCTGTCTGCTGCCAGCTGTATTTCCCCATGCTCCATGCTTTCTGCTACTCGAGCCACCACCCCCAGCCGATATGTGTATCCAGTTGACTACCTAGGATGGCGGCCAGGAGTAAGAGGGTTACTTCAATGATTTCGTTGCCGGCCCCTAATAGATCACCGGTGATACCGCCCATATTTTTTCTACACCAAGACCCGTATACCCAGGTTATGATTTGGGCAACGGCCAGAGCAACCAAGCCCAAGGGTCCGTAAATCAGGGCTGCGAACAGGACAATGGCAAGTGCAGCCCAGCGATGATAGCCTGAAGCATCCTGAACAAAAGGAAGGGCAGTACCGCCCTCACTTCTTGCATAGGGCAATCTAGCCGCCAGATTGACCTGCATGGTTCGGGAAAGCATATGAATGAGGATCAGCCAAATTGTGGAGCCGGTTGTAACCAGTCTGGCGAAAGCCAACCACTTGCACAGCAAGGTGAGAATGATGGCCACAGCTCCAAAAACTCCCAACCGGGTGTCTTTCATGATCTCGAGACGCCTACTCTTATCCCAACCTCCACCCGCAGCATCAACAAAATCCGCCAGACCGTCCAGATGAAGTGATCTGGTGCTTATGACGCTTACCAGAAGCATGATTGCTGCTATTCCCATGGGCCAGCCGCCATTGCCATCGATCAAAGTATTAATCAGACTTATTGCCCAGAGAAGGAATCCCAGAGCGAGACCCACCAAAGGGAAAAAAGGCAAGGAATTACTGTGGATGGACGTGTCTCTGCCGGGAACCGGGAAGATGGTCAGGGTCCTAAAAGCTGTAACGAGTCCGCGAAGCATGTGAGTTATCTCGATGGTGTTAACAGATGCCTGAGCGAAAACCAACCGAAAGGGAGACACGGGGACACGGAGATTATTGTTTTTTCACCGCGTCGCCGTCTCTCCGTCTCTCCGCGTCATTCTTTACTACTCACTCCGGCCGAGTCGAAGGTTGCCATTTCATTGTAGATTTTGACCGCAGCTTCAATCACCTGCATACCCAGAGCTCCACCGGTTCCTTCACCCAACCGCAGGTCTAGATCCAGAATGGGTCGAATTGCCATTTTGTCGAAAAAGGTGCGATGACCGGCCTCGGCAGAGCAGTGGCTAAAGAAAAGAAAGTCGCTTACTGATTCTTTAAGCCGTAGGGCCACAAGGGCTGCGGCAGAGGAGATAAATCCATCGACCACCACTGGCATTCGCCGACCAGCTGCGCCAAGAATGAGACCACAGATACCGGCTATCTCCATGCCGCCCAGTGCTGCAAGGGTGCGCAGTGGGTCAGTAAGGTGACGACTGTTTGCCTCGAGAGCGCGTTCTATAACTTTGATTTTCTTTTGAAGCCCATCATCGTCGATTCCGGTGCCTCTGCCAGTAACCTCGATCACCGGACAAGGAATCAGGGCGGCATAGAGAGCGGAGGAAGGAGTTGTATTGGCAATCCCCATCTCACCCGTGCCTAAGAGGGTCACGCCGTCGTCGGCAGCGCCGTGGGCCAGGTTCACCCCAACCTGGATCGCTTGGATGGCCTCCTCCTCACTCATGGCGGGGCCTGTGCCTATATTATCGGTCCCGGCCTTCACCTTTTTTCTCACCAGCCCAGATGCACCTTTCAGAGGGTCGGCTACGCCAATGTCCACCACCAGCAGGTCCGCCCCCACGTGCTTGGCCAGTACATTAATGGCTGCCCCGCCAGCGAGCATGTTGTGGACCATCTGAGGCGTGACCGCACTGGGAAAGGCGGAGACCCCTTCAGCTGCAACGCCGTGGTCCCCGGCAAATGTGACTATACGTTTCTTCCCCAAACGGGGGGTGGTCGTCCCGGTCATTAAGCAATAGCTGGCAGCCAGGTCTTCCAAGAATCCTAAGCTGCCGGGAGGTTTGGTGAGGTTGTCCAGGTGAGCGCGAATTTCGCTTTCCAGACTCCGATCGACGGCAGTAATGGAATCAAG
>JASFGC010000044.1:0-15683 GCA_050123975.1 Syntrophobacterales bacterium
CTGGTAGGCTTTACCCAACGTACAGCTGCAGAGCTCTGTTTGAGGTTTTCTTGAACGGCTCCAAGCGTTTGCCTGATTGCTTCAGGGAGATCTATGGCTATGAAGGAACGGATCATGGTATGTTCACACTCAGCAGGGAGTCCCTCAAACAATGGGACAGTCAACCGTTGTGTTTTCTTGAGATAGCCAGTTTAGGCCCTAACAATAACATGAAGTGGCTCTGTTTTTCTCCCTTATTTTGCCTCCATTCTGAGTCAGATTCTATCAATGTTCATCATCATACTCTCGGGGCGAGTTATCGGCCAGAATCTTCGACTCCTTTCCCCCTCTCTCGGGTGGCAATTTCCAGATTAGTACGGGCTTGTCTGAAGTCAGGCTTCAGTCGCAATGCCTCCCTGAATTGGTCAATGGCCTCATCAAGCAGGCCCTTGCGAGCCAGAATAACTCCCAGACTGTTGTGAGCCTCAGCAAAGGTAGGCTTGAGCTCCAAAGATCTGCTGAAATGCCTCTGGGCCTGATCCAAATTACCTTGCCGAGCCAGAGCATTTCCCAGGTTGAAGTGGGCCTCGGCAAAGTCGGGTTTGAGCTCCAGTGCTCGAGAAAAATGGAATACAGCCTCATCGATCTTGCCTTGACCTTGCAGAATGTTTCCCAGGTTATTGTGGGCTCCGGCAAAGTCGGGTTTGATCTGCAGAGCCTTGGTGTAATGAACTATGGCCTCTTGGTTCTTGCCCTGCCGAGCCAAGACGTTTCCCAGGTTGTTGTGAGCCTTGGGGAAGTTGGGTTTGATCTCTAAGGCTTTGGTGTAATGCGCAATGGCCTCCTGGCTTTTGCCTTGTCGAGCCAGCACGTTTGCCAGGTTGTTGTGGGCCCTGGGAAATGTGGGGTTGATCCGTAGAGCCTTGACATAATTGTCTTTTGCCTGCTTGAGTTTTCCTTGCCTGGCGAGGGCATTGCCAAGATTGTTGTGAGCCAAGTAGTTATTTTCTGTCACTTTGAGCGTGTGCTCAAAAAGGGTTATGGTGTTACTCCAGCGGTTCAGTTGCGCCCGGGTGAGCAAAAGCAATACTGCCAGCAGTGCTCCCGCAGCTAAGACAAGCCCGGTCTTGCGGTAACGCCATTTTGTCAGCACGTGGGGAATAAGCCAGGCCAGCATGACAAAGAGACCGATGGCAGGCACGTAGGTGAAGCGATCGGCCATGGCCGGCCACTGGCCCGCCTGGACTAAGCCAATGGCTGGTATGAGAGTGCCAAGATACCAGAGCCAGCCTATGCAGAGATACGGTAACTTCCGCCAGGCTCGAATCACCAAGAAAGATATTCCAGCGAGCAGCAATCCAGCCCCTACACTTTGCCAAAGGGGCACCGTGCTGGGGTATGGATAGAAAACTGCCAGGTCCTGCGGCCAGATGAGCTTGCCGATGTATCGTGCATAAGAAACAATTGCATTGGCGATCCGGAGCTTCATTGGCACCAGTGTTGTTGATATTACGATCCCAGAGCGTTGAACCGACAAAGATGTCAAAAAGCTAGACAAAACTGAGAGAATGAGCAAAGGAACTTTCTCTAAAACCAAGTTCACCGAAATTGTTTTCTGAAAGACGGGTATTGTGGCAGGAGCAGCCTCTGTCCTCGTGTCACTATCCACCTGTTGAAAAGGAAAGCGTCCCAGAGGCCAATAGTCGAGAAGAAGCAGGACAAATGGAAGGGTGACGAGCATCGGTTTGGCCATGAGGCCGAGAGCAAAAATGGAGACTACCAGCACGTACCTGGCAAGACAGGGCTTTTTGGAATAGCGGACATAAAACACCATGGTGAGCAGCCAAAAAAAAGTGCTCAGTAGATTCTTGCGTTCAGATACCCAGGCAACCGACTCTACATTCAGGGGATGCAGGGCAAACAGGGCGGCAACGAAACAGCTCCTCCAGAGGGCGCCGGTCATCCGATAGAAGACGAGAAACAGCAAGAGAGTGTTCGCTAGGTGCAAAACCACATTGGTCAAATGGTGCATGCTCGGACTTAGGCCGTAGAGTTGGCAGTCCAGCATGTGAGAAAGCCACGTCAATGGATGCCAATATGGACTGTCAGTAAAACTGAAGGCCCAGACGATACCGGCTGTGGTCAGTCCGGCTAGAACATAGTAATTTTCGGTAAGGTAAATATCGTCATCCAGGCTTACAAAGTCATGCTTTACAACCTGCCCATAGACTGCAAGAGTTATGGCAAGGAGTAAGAGACAAAGCACAATAACTCTGTTGGCGTATTGCGACTTGCGTGTGGGGCTCTCCGCCATGTTGAGTCTAGCTCTATCCATGTACACTCTTCTGAGTATGGTGGAAATGTGCTCTGAGGTTCACTTCACTTCATTTCATATCATCGCCAACCTTGATCAAGGCTACAAGGGCAAACATTGCCAGATGTCTCATCCACGGCTGGAGAAAGTTTTCTATGGTGCGCCAGAGAGGAAAACTCCAGTTCGGCATAAGGCTGCGCTGAGATACGCCGCCGGAAAGGAGATAGCGGAAGGGCATGAACGGCTGTATTTGGTATATTTGCCATTGCGGGAATTCTCTTTCGAACCGAGTTCTGTCTCTCTCGAAGATGATCCACGGGAGGGCAGAGTTGGCTCCCGACAAGGGCCCTCGCTGTGGAAATGTCCATTCTACCGCTTCAGGTAAGAACGGCTCATGGTGCAGTTTAGCGTAAACCAACCGCGACCAGGGCGTAACCCACGGCTCTATCATGATCATCATACCTCCAGGCCGCACACACCGGCTCGCCTCTGTGAACAACTGTCGAGGTCGGGGGAGATGATGCAGTACATCTGTCATCACAATGCCACTCAACGATTCATTGACAAACGGCAGTCCGGAGCCGTCCAAGATCACTTTTACATGACGACTGTAGAATACTTCCGAAGTGATCAGCTCGGGCAATAGCTCAGCGAAAAAGCCTCCACCCGAACCTAACTCCAGAACTGGCTCATTATCCAGAGTCAATAGGGCAGCGATGGTTTCATACCATTCTTGGTAGATTTGCCGTAGGAAAGTCTTATTGCGGACAATAGACCGGCGAAGTTCAGTGCAACGCGGATCATCGATGTCTAGTCCACGCGTCAGAGGATGAGCCAGCAAATTCCTCAACATTCCTAAAAAATTCCTTTACCAGAATTTGATCCGCCGAGCCGCAAACACCACCATACGCAGCAGCAACCAGCCGTGCTTCCAACGTTGGATATTGGTGGCACCGTATGTGCGCTCGCGATACCGGATCGGCAAATCAACTATCTTGTGATTCAGCTTGGCGGCTCCGAAAAGGAGGTCAAAGTCACCGAAAGGATCGAACTCGCCAAAGTAGGCTCGGTTGGCCTCAATCAAGTCATAGTCCACTTTCCACAGAACTTTTGTGCCACACAAGGTGTCTTTGATGGGTTGGCCAAGAAGCCAGGAAAAGGCCAAGCTGAAGAACTTATTGCCCACAATGTTCAGATATCGCATGGCCTGCTTTTCCATGGGATACACAAGTCGTACCCCATTGGCAAAGTCACCTTTTCCAGAACGCAATGCCTCATAGAAGCGGGGCAGATCCTCGGGCGGAACTGTCAAGTCAGCGTCCAGGATCATCAATATATCACCGCTGGCGTTGTCAAAGCCCAGCCGCACTGCATCGCCTTTGCCCACGCCGGTTTGTTGGAAGACCTTGCACTGGCGCTCTGGATTATCTGCCATCGCCTTTTCGATGGTAGCAAAAGTGTCGTCTTTGGAGTGGCCTTCAACAAACACCAATTCCGTTCCCTGGCCCATTTCTGGTGTCCGAGTAATTATATGTGGGATATTTCCTGCTTCGTTGCGAGCTGGAACGATAACAGACACCAGTGGCTCTTCCTGTAATGGCTGTTTGCTTGGACGGGGCCGGGCAATGACGAGGTTGGTAAGGGCGAAATAGCGAAACGGCCAGAGTTTTACCAGAAAACGGTTGCAAAGACCGGCCAATAGAGGTGTATCCAAGGGCCAAAGAAACTCCTCCCAATGCCGGAGAACTTCAAAATCGGCCAGATTGAGCAGACCAGCTATGTCCTCTACAGTGAGCCAGTTCTGGTTGAGTACAGGAGTGGCGAGATTCCGCCATTGGGCCAGCGCCAGGGGCAACTCCCACAAGCGACTGTAGGTGTTGATAATGATACGTGTCCGAGGAGTGGACAGGTGAGCAATCTCTTCGAAAACAGCCTGCACATCCCAGAGATCGTTGACCAAGTCGGAGAGAATGATCACATCGAATTTTTGCTTCAGACTGAGGTGGTGACCGTCGCCTTGTATGAAGTGGATTTGTGGATATCTTTGCGCTCCGCGCTTAATCATCTCGCTGGAAAAATCAATCCCTACCCCAAGCTTTGGGTTGAGCGCCGCAAGTAAATCTCCCATCCCACAGCCAATCTCGAGCACTCGCTGTCCGGGGGCCACCAAGAATTGATAAATGTGTGCCAATCTACGGTGATAATAAGCCCCCGAGGAAGTCCAGTTATCCTTTTTTCGAGCCATTTCGTCCCAGTGTGCCTGGCGAGCACGCTGGTATGCGGCAGCATGATCTTTATCTTTCCTCATGTTCGCCCCTGATACGACAGCCGGGATGAGAAGCAGTAGAATAGAAAATCACGACTCAGCCAGTTTTGCCATATTATTGTCACTTTGAATAGTTCTATCATTTCCAATACACGGTCTATGGTGCCGAACTCGACGTCGATTGATCTCTGGTCTTGCTCGCCATCTCGCGGGCAAGGACGAGATTGGTGCGGGCTTGGGTATAGTCTGGCTTGAGGTGTAGAGCCTTTTCAAACTGGACGATGGCCGCATCAATCTTACCCTGCCGCGCCAAGGCAACGCCAAGGTTATTGTGTGCCTCCGGATAGTGGGCCCTGATCTCCAGTGCCCTGGAATAATGGGCGATGGCTTCGTCGAGCTTGCCTTTCTGGATAAGGGCGTTTCCAAGGTTATTATGTGCCTTGCTGAAGTCGGGGTTGAGCTTGAGTGCCGTACGGTAATGCTCTATGGCTTTGTCCAGTTTTCCCAGACTGAAAAGTGCGACCCCGAGGTTGTTGTGTGCTTCTACATAAAGGGGTCTAACTTGTAACGCCTTGGAATAATAAGAAATTGCTTCCTCAAATTTGCTCTGCTGGGCGAGAATAACTGCCATGCTGTAATGGGCATCAGCATAGTTCGGCCGTAGTCTCACCGCTTCAGAAAAATGGGCCATGGCCTCCTCGAGCCTCCCCTGTTTCTCAAGGGCAACTCCAAAGTTGTAGTGGGTGTCAGCATCATCAGGTTTTAGTCGCAGTGCCTCAGAAAAATGGGTCATGACCTCATCTGATCTCCCACTATTTACCAGCAAGACTCCAAGGTTGTAGTGTGCCAACCAGGCCTGGGGATTTTTTGAGATAGTGTCCCGATAGAGTGTTTCAGCATCCATGTAAAGAGTGCTCTGCCTCCAGACCAGCACCGCAAAGACGGAGAGCACTGCCATAGATGCAACAAAGCCGCAGGTTTTTTGCCAAGGACCAAATCGCTCAAAGAGGGTTGTCACAGCTGCAGCAGCCAATCCAATCAAACCTATGCTTGCCAGATACTGGAAATGATCAGCAACGAAGGAAAACCGCATAGGATACACATCGAAAAATCCCAGCGCCGGGACCAGTGTGCCAGCAAAAAATGCTACCGCCACAAAGGATCCTTTGCCTATTCGACGCCTCATCACCCACAAAATGGCAATGACCGCCATTGCAGCTACAGGAAAAAGATACTGCCACCAAGCCCCAGCATCGATCTGCCATCTTGGGTAGATAAAGGTGAGCTCGTGGGGCCATACAAGTTTCCCCGCATAAAACCACACAGCCCTACCGGCCACAAGGCAACGATCCAAGAATGATAAGGCCCATTCCTGACCGTATGCACCCACTTGATATTTTTCCAGCCATACCGTAGTCAAACCAAAAAGAGCACCAACTACAAAGTAGGGAATCAAGGTGAGAATATCACTTCGGCAGATACGACCTCGCTTCCACCACAGTACCAGAAGAATTGCTGCAGGCAGGGAGCTGGTTACTGTCTTGCTCAGAAGGGCACAAAGGAACAGAAACAGGGAAAACACGTAGTATCGCCAGGATCTGCGACTCTTACCTGAGGTTAGGAGATGCAGATCGGAGGATGCCGTAGTTTCGGCAAGGTCACCAGTCACGTTGGCAAAGCGGAAGTAGGCTAAGGCAGAGGCCAAATAGAAAAAACCCGAAAGAACATTTTTACGCTCGGTAATCCAGGCAACGGATTCCACATGCACTGGATGGAGCGCGAACAAGGCAGCAGCCAGCCAAGCACCCGGAACACGGAGGTAGCGCAACACGAATAGCAGGAGAATGGCATTGAAGGCGTGCAGCACCACATTGACCAAGTGGTAGCCGAAAGGATGCATTTGCCATAAGTGATACTCAACCCAGAAGGTGGTATGTACCAGCGGATAGTATTGGGGCAAAACCTTCGGGTCAAACCAAATTTTCGCCAGGCCATCAGAGGTTCGTAGGACAACGTTGTCCGTGATGTGGGCATTATCATCCCATATATAGCCGCCACGCATGGCTGGAATGTAGGCGAGGAGCGTCAGCAAAACAATGAGCCCGGCCCACAGCAGAAGTTTTTTCTGGGATGATTTCATAGTGTTCACAAAATGAGGCACACAAACCAGCAATAATCCAATTTACCTCAGTTCTAAGGGTTTGCTCCTTTGCTTGTGGTCTTATTCGTTTTCTCCAACATCTGCATGGCCGTTTTCAGATTGACGCGCGCTTGGGCGTAGTCTGGCTTCAGCCGCAGGGCACTTTCAAACTGTATTATGGCCTCATTGAGTTTCCCCTGCTGCGCCAGGGCCGCTCCTAGATTGTTGTGTGCCTCGGGATAGTGGGCTTTGGTTTCCAAGGCCTTGGAATAATGGAAAATGGCTTCAGCAAACCTATCCTGCTCCACCAGCGCATTTCCTAAATTATTATGGGCTTTTCCAAAATCGGGGTCTAGTCGAAGCGCCTCGCGATACTGTGCTATGGCTTTATCGAAGTCTCCCAGCCTGAACAGGGCGACCCCGAGATTGTTGTAAGTCTTTGCATAGTCAGATTTGAGCCTCAGAGCCGCGACATAGTGGCCGATGGCATCACTGATCTGTCCCCGCTCGAGCAGTACCACCCCCAGATTGTTGTGGGTGTGTACCGAATTGGGGTTGAGCCGCAGAGATTCGCGATAATAGGATATGGCTTCTTCGATCCTGCCCTGCTGAGCCATGGTCAGACCCAGATTCATATGTGGGACCCAGTAAGCCGGAGCTTTACGCAAGCTGTCTTCCCACAGAGTCTGACTGTTGGCCCACACTCTATTGCGGGCAATGCTGAGATAGGAAAGAGAAAAGACCAAAAAAACCATGAGTGGAACCGTAACCAACTGTCTGGCTTTCCGGCTAAACAACCGGTGAGAAATATTGTACACGGCAAGCGAAAAAAACAAGAACAAACCAACGGCAGGCAAATAGAGGTAGCGGTCCGCCATCTTTGTTGATATTGGGATAATATTGGACACTGGCAGCCACGTGAGAATGAACCAGCCGAAACAGAACAGATTGACTTTATTGCCAGCTCTGACTTGGAAAAATAAGATTCCTAGCAGGAAAAAAATGATTAATAGCGATAGAATTACCTTATATTCAAGGAGAGACGTTGAAGTGTAGTCAACGTACATGTTATTGAGCCAGAAAGGGAGAATAAGGTTTTTCATATAATCATAAAGAACTCTTGACATGGTCAAAAATGTGTAAAATATACTGTCCATTTCGTGACTTTTAATGGCTGGTTCCGGTCCAGGTGTTGTGGTGAAGGAGTTCCACAATATGATGAACTGAGAAATACTCAAAACAATATAGGGAAGGTAAGATAGAAGGTGTGATTTTATTATAGTATACGGATTAATATCTCGAATACGACAATAGTCATACAGAAATAATATGGCTGGGAGTGTTACACTAAAAGGACTTGATAAGAGTGACAAAACATATGACACGATAGAGAGCGTGTAATAGATTCTGTGATATCTCTCCTTCGCTGAAGTCTTTATATAGAAATAGAATGAGGAGAAATAGAAAAAAGCCAAAAGACCATATTTTCTTGAGGATATCCAGGTAACAGCCTCAACATTCACCGGATGAACCGCGAAGAGTAACGAGGCAGAAAGGGCAATGAGCCTCGTTGACTCCAAGGAACTCTCTGGCCGTATCTGATTCAACAAACTGGCGAGAAGAAGATAAAGAATGACTGCAGAAAAACCATGCAAAGCAATGTTCCCCAGATGGTAGCCAAGGGGATTCAACTTCCAAAGGGAATAATCAATGGCATAGCTCAAGACTCTGACCGGTTGATAGGTCTTGCCTGGTTTGGGAGTGAAGATGTCTATCAGGTTGTCAATACTCAGCGATCTTATGGCAGGATTTTCCACCACCAGGCTCAAATCATCCCAATTGGTGAAGTCATTGTGGATGGAATTGGCATAGACGATGGTGGTCAAAAGCAAAATGATACCGACTGCGACAGTGACGAACTTCCCCCCTGCAAGACCATGAATTGATCTAGTTCGACCTTGTTTGCTCTGCATTGATTCCAGTTCCAGGTTTGACATTTCCCCTCACCCCACAAAGGTCGGCCAAAAAGTCTTATATATGCAACCATTATGCCTCGTCGGGATTCTTGCGGAGTCCGATCTGTCAGTAAGGGCATGTGAAAGCGGATGAAAGCACAGGAAAGATTTTGCCAGCAGTCTTGCAGTCGTTGGAGCTTTGCTGACGACCTCACTGAGGGTAGTCATATCCACTTGGTAGACCACGCTATAATGCTTCTGGTTTTTCTCTCGCAGACTCAATCATTGCACTGATTCCCAGTTGCCAACCAGCCACGAGTCCTATGAGTAAAGGGATAACAGACCATACCAGCCTGTCGATGGCAACAAAGGCAATGCTTATGCTCGGTGGAGTATTCATCCGGCTCAATAACTCCACAACTGAGGCATCTTTTACCCCGAGGCCCATGGGAATGAAAGACAGGAGTCCAGCCAGATGCGATGAAAAGTAGACAAGTGAGAATTTGTCCAAACCTGTAGAGGCCCCAAGACCTGTCAGCACTATCCAGCCGGCCACGGAGTTCAACAACAACTTGGTAGCGGATAAGAGCATGGCGCAAAAGGTAACCAAAGGAGACAGGTTGCGTATGTCTGCAAGAAAACGAGCCAGCCATACAAATCGCTCCAACCGGATAAATGCCCATCTATGAGTTAGTGCTGCCAATCCCGTCAGGCCAATGATGATGGCTAGTCCCACAGTGAATCCCACAAGAGGAGAAACATAGATCCAGGTGGAGAGCACAATTACCAGGACTATCATGATGCAGACATCGAGACCCGTGGTTGTCATGACCGTGGCTATGCCCGCAGAATACGGTACTCCAAGGATTTGTTTGAAGAGAAAGATTCTGACTGGCATACCCAACTTCACTGGACCGGCATAGTTAAAGGAGTGTGAAGCAAAGAGAATTTGAAAAAGCCTAGCTGAGGAATTGATCTCGTACATTCTGGTAAGAATCAATTGGAAGTACCAAAGATTGAGAAACTGAACAATGAGAAACAAGAGCAAGACCAAAAGCCACTTTTGGTAGGTAAGGAGAGAGATGGTAGCGAGATCGATTTCTGGAATGAGGCGGGAAAAATATATAGCAGTAATGAGAAACAGAAATGAGGGAATTACAACACGTGATATCTTACGGAGATTCACGCCAACCTCTTCGCTAGGAACTAGGTTTATAGCAAGAGACACATATCATGAGCCGCGCCTGGTCATCAATCAGCGTGAAAACTGGGTGCTGGCACTTCTTTTTCTCGTCGTCGTCAATATTTCTCCATAAACTGTTTCCAGTTGTGCCAAAATTGCTTGTTTGTTGAGGTGTTTTACCGCGAAGTGGCGTGCCTTGCGGCCCAACTCTTGCCTCAATTGGTCATTATTCAATAACAGGAGAATTTTCTCGGCGTATGTTTCCACATCATCCGGAGGGATCATAAAGCCAGTTTCCCCCTCCCGCACCAAATCGGGAACACCTCCAACTCGACTGGCTACCACAGGCAACCCCGCCCCCATGGCCTCCATGATGGCCATTCCTAGCCCCTCATATTCGCTGCAGTGGACGAAGACATCGGCGCACTGCAGTATTTTCAAAACCTCCTCATGGGATAGGGCGCCGCAGAAGTGAACATGTTTTCTAAGACCGAGTTCATCAGTCAGAGCCTCAAGAGATGGACGTAGATTACCCTCACCGATGAGGACGAGCCGGCAATCCGCGTACACTTCTGTCACTTTTTGCATTGCCCGAAGGATGGTCTCAGCTCGCTTGGGAGCCGTTAGGTTGCCCACATATACCAGGAGGCGTCCATGCTGCTCAGTGAATGGTTGTTGTTTCGCTGTTTCTTTTCGATCTCCCGTATCGATGCCAACAGGTCCATGTATGACTGTGGCTCTTTCTCTCGGTAACCCCAATTTTATAGCGATTTTCTTCATGGCAGTACTGACCGGCAGCACTCTGTCAAGGTGCTTCAAGGTGAAGGTGGTGAGCACGTGCGGCAAGCGGGACTTCGGTGCTGTAGTGAGGTCTGAACCGGCTGCGGTGGCAACCACTGGTCTCCTCGTCAACCTCCCGACAATCAAGCCAATAAGCCCACCCGGAACCACCCAGTAGGCATGGATCAGATCGCTGTTATGCTTTATGACAGATAGCAAACATTTTATAGTTCCCAACAGCATCAGGGAACCAAGCAGTAAGGGAGAGTTTTTCTTTAGTTGTCCGAGCTGTACTCCCCGGCGCCAGCCATAGTAGGCAAAGCGATGCACAAATACGCCATCTATAGTTTCTTCTTTGACAGCACCAGGGCGCATCGGTGTAACAACATGCACCTCATGACCGCGATGACGGAGCTCGACAGCCAGATCACGCACAAAGTTTCCCTTATAATCTTGTCGATCACAGGGAAAAAGATGTGAGATTAGGCAAATTTTGTGTCTGTGCATCTGAGATAATTTACTTCAGTCCTTTTGCGATTTCAGAAAGTTTATTTGTTTTTGTAACCGGTAAACCTCATTTCTGAGATGATTGTTCTGTATTGCTATGAAGGCGAAGCAGAAAAACTGACTTCCCAAAAGCAAGAGGATGATCATCAATGGTACCAGAGGGCGGCTCGGATTGAGGGTGCCAAAGTATCTGAGCCATACAATGTAACAGCCAATCAGGAAACCTGAGAGTATAAAGAAAAGCCCCGCTAGTCCAAAGAGGAGAATGGGTCTCTCGAAAACTGAAAAGAGCAGGTGTGAAAAGGAAGTTCTTCTGAATTTAAACTTTGACTTTCCCCCTTTTCGGTTACTCAGGATCGCCGGCATTTCCTTGACCACAAACCCAAGGGCACACACTTTGGAGAGTATTTCCAGATGGATTTCTTTGCCATTTGACTCCAGTTCTAAAGCTTCCAGCACCTCCTTGCGGTAACCTCTCAGAATACAGGTGCTGGTTTTGAATGATTGGGGAAAAGTGTACTGCAGTATCTTGTTGCCGATCTTACTGATGAAGTGCCGGAGAGGACTAACCCCAATGACTTTGCCATCTTTCATATAAGCACTAGCCAGGACGACATCATTCATCTGGGTGGGATCTGTGAGTTGTTCGTAAATCTGGATAATGTGTTGAGGACTGTAACTTAAATCAAAATCAGTGGTTACAATGTACTTTCCTCTGGCATGGTTAAAACCTGTCCTTAAAGCCTTACCGCGGCCGCAATTGAGAGGATAGTGGAGAACTCGGAGGTTGGGCATCATTGTCTCAAAGCTGCGCGCGATCTCCAAGGTATCATCATCACTGCCGTCGTCAACGAGGAGAAGTTCCCAGTCCTTTTCAAAATCACTCAGGGTCTCTTTAATCAGAGAGATCGTAGTTTCTATATTGTCAGCTTCATTATACATGGGAGCGATCACGGTGAGTTCTATCTCATCCGGATCAAAATTACTTTTGTTGTCTATTGCTGGGTCAACATTTTTGCTTGTCATTTTTCCTGCTCTTTCATGTGAGAGTCTCTAAATCATCATGCTTTTTTTGCCCTTATTAACAAGACTGTCGCCAGGGAACGAGGCATTATCTTGGCATCCAACCATGCGAGCCCAGCATAGAATACATTAACCCACTTAAAGAATGGTGCGACGATACTCATTCGGTTGAAAGGTCCGTTTGCCATGGGTTTATTTGGTCTGATTTTTTGCAGAAGAGAGAAACAAGAAACCACGGACCACATGGTAACTTTCTCCAAAGGTCCCAGGACCTTTTGAATCAAAACCGGGCTGAGTCCGACTGCTTGCAAGCGCTCCTCCATTTCAGACAGCTCATAGCGGCGCAGGTGCTTTACAAAATGATCATCGTAAGTGAAATAGAATTTACGATGTGGGAAGGTAATAATCAGGTGACCAGACGGCTTCAAGACCCGGGCCAACTCCTGCAAAGCCTTGCGATCATCTTCTACGTGCTCCAAAACTTCTGAACAGATGGTGTGGTCAAAGACACCGGCCTTGAAAGGTAATTTCATTCCATCTGCGGCTACATAACTTCCGCTGCCTTGTCTGCGCTTTAAAATTCGAAGCGCTTGCCATGATAATTCCGAGTAAACAACATTGTCGGTGTTCGTTACCATAGGGGAGAGGCCGCTCCCTACCTCCAGGACAAAGCCTTGGTTGCCAATGGTGCTATTCTTTTCAACGGCTTTTTTCCGAAGGAGATAGTTGTAAAGGTAGTTCTTGAAGAGAACGTAGTTTTCGTTCTCAAAAAGACTGCCAAAACTGTCGATTTGGAAAGCACTCATTTGTTTACAGCCGCCTGGTATTACTATTCATATCGTTTTTACTCATGATTTCGGATTCTCTCATAACGTCACTCAGGTTGAGTGTTATCTTCTATGATGGCTGGAAATAGTTTCGAATCTATGAGTTTCATTCTAGCCAGACGAAATGCCAAGGCTGTGAGGAGGCAACCAAAGCCGTATTTAATGCTGCGTATCAAATTAATGGATGAGGCCTCGGCAAAATACTTGGTAGGACAGCTGATTTCCGCGATGGTGTGTCCAAACCAAAGAATTTGTGCCAGCATTTGATTGTCAAAGACGAAATCGTCGGAATTGGCATTGAGTGGCAACTGCTCAAGCAGTTGCCGGGAAAAGGTTCTATAGCCGGTGTGATATTCGGAAAGTTTTGCCCCGAGTAGAATGTTTTCCACCAAAGTCAAAACGCGGTTGGCAATATACTTCCAGATCGGCATCCCACCTTTCAGGGCATAGCCTCCCAGAATTCTTGAGCCCAACACACACGGGTAAAGTCCACTGCCAATCATGGACACCATGGCTGGAATAAGCTGTGGGGTATACTGGTAGTCCGGATGAACCATAACTATGATGTCGCCACCCTGCTCCAGAGCCAGTTTGTAACATGTCTTCTGGTTGGCTCCGTAGCCTTGATTGTGTGGATGGACGTGGACAAGAGTGTTGGGCAGGGTCCTGGCGATATTCACGGTCTCATCTTGGCTGCCATCGTCAACCACTATCACCAAATCGACAATCTCTTGTTCCATGACCTCGTCATAGGTTGTGCGTAGTGTCTGGGCAGCGTTGTAGGCTGGCATGACCACCACTACCTTCTGGTCTCGAAACATCAGCTTTTCCTCAAATCAGGCAGCGTACCTTCATATAAGGACAAGAAAACCTTGGGTGTTAAGTCAGCAAGAGATCATAGTTTTCCAAGAATACGGGTAGTAATATCTTGCTCACCCTTCTCTGCAAGGAAAAAGCAAGATCAATGCCAGTTGCCCGCACGGTGTGAGTAGGGTGGAATCTGTCTTACCCAACTATCTGGTTTCAGTTGCGACAAGGTTCCACCTCCGGTGAGAGGCAGAGTAGGTTCAAAACTGCTACTTGATTTCCCCAGGAGAGTGTACCATACTTTCGCCGAAAGAGTGTCGAAACTCCACCATGTGAAGACAGGCCGGGACGTATGGTCACCACGGCTGCTCAATGCTGCCCGGCTTCTTTCAATACCGGCTGGCACATCACTTGCTTAAAAGACAGTTTAAGGTTCCAGGACTTTTCAATGAGCCCATTCGTTTTCAATGGCGGTTGAGAAAGGGAAGAGGAAGTAAACGATTCAACGAGGGCAGGAGTATGCAGAAAAAAAACCTCCTTGTGACCGGCGGTGCCGGTTTTATTGGTACGAACTTTATCCGCCACATCCTTACAAAGCAACCAACCTGGCGCATTGTCAACTTGGATGCTTTGACCTACGCTGGCAATCTTGCCAATTTTCAAGATCTTGCTCCAGATCCTGCAGCCAGACATCGATTCGTCCATGGCGCAATCCAGGACAGCGCCCTCTTGAATCAACTGTTTACCGAAGAAGCCTTTGATGCAGTAATACACTTTGCTGCCGAGTCTCACGTGGACCGCTCCGTATTTGGCCCTGAAGCCTTTGTGGAGACAAACGTGGTGGGAACCTTTCGCCTCCTGGAAGCAAGCCTTAAGCAGTGGCAAAGTCGCGGTAAACCGGAAGACTTTTGTTTCCTCCATATATCCACCGATGAGGTGTATGGTAGCCTTGGGCCGGAGGGATACTTCACCGAGAACACACCCTACGACCCTTCGAGCCCCTATTCTGCCTCCAAAGCCGGTTCAGATCACTTGGTCAAAGCATATTTCCGTACGTTTGCTCTTCCTGCAATAATTACCAATTGCTCCAACAATTTCGGCCCGTATCAGTTTCCTGAGAAACTCATTCCCCTAATGATTCTAAATCTTATGGAGGAAAAGTCTCTTCCTGTCTACGGTGATGGAAAGAATGTTCGAGACTGGCTCTATGTAATTGATCATTGTGATGCTCTCATCAGGGTTCTTAAACAGGGAAGACCTGGCGAAACCTACAACATAGGTGGGGGGGCTGAGAGGCAAAATATTGAGGTTGTCAATCTTCTTTGCGACCTTTTTGACTCTCGCTTGGATCGATCTGCTGAAAAAGCTAGTCGACGGCTCATACGATTTGTAACTGATCGGCCGGGGCACGATCGGCGCTATGCCATTGACGCCAGCAAAATCAAGCGAGAACTGGGGTGGAGACCTGCCCACAATTTCGAGGCAGCGCTGAAGGCCACGGTTCATTGGTATGTGAACAACATGGACTGGGTTGAGCTCGTGCGCAGTGGGGAATATCGCCAGTGGATCGAGATCAACTATGAACAGCGGGAATAACGGTTTAGCAAGCCGGGTAGAAGGGCAGAGAACATAGTTAAGAATAAATCCGAAATCCGAATATCGAAGTCCGAAACAAATTCAAATCATCAAAATCCAAATGACCAAAACTGCAAGCTCCTTCATGTATTCGATTTTGTTTTGAACATTTGAACATTTGTATTTCGGATTTGTTTCGTGCTTCGGATTTAGGATTTCGAATTTAGTGGTGGCTATTATTCTCTTTTTTAAAGATTTTTGCTGAGAGGATATGAAGATGAAGGGTATTATTTTAGCTGGTGGTTCGGGAACTCGCCTCTATCCCAT
>JASFGC010000045.1:0-15602 GCA_050123975.1 Syntrophobacterales bacterium
TTCAGCCTTCAGTCAGACTACTTGCTTGTGTTTCTGCATCTATCATGCCACCCCTGTAGTCAGATTTACACCCAGAGAAATCTGGTTTTCGAGATTTTACAATAACATTTGTTGGGAGCAAAGATGAGAGAAATCCATACCAGCCAAATTACCACAGCAGTGCGAGACCTCTGCATTAATGCCAACACTCATTTGGGAGAAGATGTCCTGCAAGCCTTCGCCCAGGCCATTGATCAGGAGGTTTCACCCACCGGTCAGGACATCCTGGAAAAACTCGTGGAAAACGCCCGCATTGCCCGGGAAGAGAAAATACCCATCTGCCAAGATACCGGCTTTGCCGTCGTTTTTGTGGAAGTCGGGCAGGAAGTGAGGTTGGTTGGCGGTGATCTCAAAGAGGCCATCAATCAAGGCGTGCGGCAGGGGTACGAGGAAGGATACCTTCGCAAGAGCGTCTGTCATCCCTTTACCCGCAAGAACACAGGCGACAATACACCTACTGTCATTCACCTGGACATCGTCCCAGGTGATGGGTTGAAACTGATTGTCGCTCCCAAAGGCGGTGGCAGTGAGAACATGAGCCGGGTCACCATGCTGACCCCGGCAGTAGGCATCCAGGGTGTTAAGGACTTCGTGGTCCAGAGGGTCAAGGAATCTGGCGCCAATCCCTGTCCTCCCACCATAATTGGAGTGGGAATCGGCGGTACTTTTGAAACCACGGCACTGCTGGCCAAGAAAGCCTTACTCCGGCCCTTAGGAAGTGAGAATCCCGACCCCGAACTCGCAGCCTTGGAGCAAGAATTATACGAAGAAGTAAATGCGCTGGGAATTGGGCCCCAGGGCCTTGGCGGCAGAATCACCTCTCTGGCGGTACATGTGAATATGATGGAGTCTCACATCGCCAGTCTGCCGGTTGCCGTCAACATCCAGTGCCATGCCGCACGACACAAAGAGGTGGAACTATAGTTCGCATACGGGAGTCAAGAAACAGATACGAGAATACAGATACGACGCGGCACAAGGCTAAAGGCATAAGGCACAAGGAAAAAAACTGAAATATATGGCCATTCCAAACCTTGAGCCCTGCGCCTTGAGCCTTGCGCCCAAAAGGAATCAAAATGAGTGATGCCATTAGACTTACGCCGCCGTTGAGTGATGCGGATGTGGAAAGCTTGAGAATTGGCGACCGGGTCTTAATTACCGGTGCCATCTACACCGGAAGAGATGCCGCCCACAAGCGCTTGACCGACCTGATTCAGGCTGGCACGCCTCTGCCTTTGGAGATACAGGGGCAGATCATCTACTATGTCGGCCCCTCCCCCGCCAAACCAGGTAGGCCTGTGGGTGCTGCCGGTCCCACAACCAGCTACCGCATGGATGCTTACGCTCCGGAGTTGATGCGGTTCGGACTGAAGGGCATGATAGGGAAAGGCGCCAGAAACCAAGATGTAAAGGATGCCATGGCAGAATACAAGGCCGTTTATTTTGCTGCAATCGGCGGTGCTGGTGCCCTTATGGCCCAGGCCATCAAGAAAGCAGAAATTATTGCCTATGAAGATCTGGGGCCTGAAGCCATTCGGAGGTTGGAGGTGGAAGAATTTCCGGTTATCGTTGTCAATGATGTGAGAGGAAATGATCTCTACGAGGAAGGGATCAAGAAATACGCTATTTAGCTCACTTCGTTCGCCGCATGGAGCATGGCGCAAAGAGCATAGCGAAAAAAAGCGAGGCAGGAAATGTATCTTATCCTGTCTCGCTATAGTAAGTTGGTAGTTTCTGGCCTATCTCCGCTTAAGATCTAGTCCTCACTTGCCGAACCGAAATAACTCTTTGACAGCGCTCCAGCCCATCTTGCGACGGAGAATGCCAAGTTGGTCTTGCAAAGGAAGGTGCTTGGGACACACGTCCTCGCAACCTAAAAGGCCCATACAGCCGAATATACCCTCATCGGTACCGATCACTTCGAAGTACTCCTTTTCAGTGCGCTCATCTCTTGGATCCATCATGAAACGAGCAAGTCGGCTCATTGCCACAGCGCCGACGAAATCCTCTCGCATGTTGGCAGTACCGCAGGCGGCTATGCAGCAACCGCACTCTATGCAGCGCTCCAACTCATAGATCTCTTCAGCCAGAGCATTGTCCATTGTCTCCTCTTCAGCCTTGGGGTCGAATTCCTTATCGGTGTGGATCCAGGACTCCACCTTGTCGTACATGGCTCGAAACCAGGTACCGGTATCCACCGAAAGGTCTCCAATGAGCTTGAAGATGGGCAGAGGCATGAGGGTAATCTCATTAGGCAGGTCTTTGGTCAGGGTGTGACAGGCAAGACCAGGCCTGCCGTTGATCATCATAGCACAGGCCCCACAGATGCCGGCCCGGCAGCAGAAATCAAACTGAAGCGATGAATCCTGCTCTTCCCGAAGCTGCGTCAGGGCGATAAAAAGCGTCATGCTCTCCGTTTCTTCGAGATCAAAGGTGTCCGTGCGTGGAACGGAATGAGGATCCTGCGGATTATATCTGAAAATATTAAATTTCAACCTTCTTGCCATCTTATTCCTCTCCTATTACTTCTCCATCGCAGGTAATGATTTTGCAGACCCCGTATCCCCTCTCTCCCGGGGGAAGTTCCACTGTCTCGGTCGCAGGTTCGTAATCCAGGGTAGGAAGGTCATCTCCCTCTTTCCAGGTGGCCAGAGTCCGATTCCACCAATCCCGGTCATTTCTGGCCTCATAGTCCTCCCGGGCATGACAGCCCCGACTCTCAGTGCGCTGCAGCGCCCCGTAGGCCGTACAAAGAGCCAACTCCACCATGCCTTGGATTTTTAAAGCAAGGGTCAATTCGGGATTAGCTCCAATACCGTTTGAGCGCAAGCCCACCTTTTGGGATCGTGCATAGATATCTTGAAGGTTGTCCACCGCCTTTTGCAAGTCCGTCCCGTTCCTGAAAATCCCCACCCGCTCCATGAGCTCATCCTGCATGGCATTGCGGATCTCATAGACATTTTCATTGCCGTCTTTGCCGGAAATTAAGCGGTCGATCCGCTCCTGCTGCTTGATCACACTATCTCTGATTACACCGGTGTTGTATTGGACCTCGTACCCTTCGAGGAACTCAACTATCTTTTCGCCCACAATCTTTCCGGCAACAACGGTCTCGGCCAGGGAGTTCCCGCCCAACCGGTTAAGACCGTGCATATCCCAGCAGGCGGCCTCACCGGCGGCAAAGAGCCCTTTGAGCCCATAGGCGGCACCATCCTTGTTGGTCCGGACTCCTGCCATGGTGTAGTGCTGGGCCGGTCGCACCGGAATCAACTGGGTGATGGGATCGACGCCCAGGAAATTATTGCAGATCTCTTCCACTTCTCTGAGCTTGGTCTTGATGTGATGTTCACCCAGATGTCGAATATCCAACCAGAGATGATCGCCGTAGGGGCTTTTCACCCCAAGCCCCTGGCGAATATGGTGGGTCATCCAGCGAGAAACCACGTCCCTGGATGCCAGCTCAGCCTTTTCAGGCTCGTATTCATGCATGAACCGCTCTTCATTCACATCCAAAAGAGTACCGCCGTCACCTCGACAGCCCTCCGTAACCAAAATATTGGTCGGCACGATACCGGTGGGGTGAAACTGGATTGCTTCAGGATTGCCCAGGGGCACCACCTCAGTGTCTAGGGCGATAATGGCACCACCGCCATCATTTATCACCGCGTTGGTTGTCTCCCGGTAAATCCTACCGTAGCCACCTGTGGCAATGAGGGTTGCTTTGGCCAGATAAGCCCTGAGTTCTCCGGTCTTCAGACATCTAGCCACCACGCCAGTGCAGGTCGCGCCGTCATGAATCAGGGCAATGGCCTCCACCCGGTCATGAACGGTGACCCCCAGCTCCACCACCTTGTTGTCCATGGTATAAAGCAGGGTATGACCGGTGCCGTCTGAGGTATAGCAGGTTCTCCACTTGGCCGTCCCGCCAAAGTCTCTGGCGGTTATGAAACCTTCCTTCTCTGTGGCCTCAACTTTCTCGTATTCCTTTCCACCCTTAAAATAGGTGGAACTCCCCGGTACCACCCGATTCCAAGGGATTCCCCAGAATGCCATTTCCCGGACCGCCTCGGGAGCCCGGTCAACAAAGAGCCTGACCACCTCCTGATCCGCACCCCAATCAGAGCCTTTGACCGTGTCCAAGAAGTGGACGTCGGGGCCGTCGCCTTCTCCCATGGCACAATGTCCCAAAGCTGCCTGCATGCCTCCCTGGGCCGCTGAGGAGTGAGATCGCCTGGCGGGTACAATGCTCAGACAGATGGCATCAAAACCGGCGGAGGCAGCCTCAATGGCCACACGCTCTCCCGCTAGCCCGGCACCTATACACAATACGTCAGTGAATAAAGTTTCCAATGAAATCCCTCCTTCATACTTTCAACAAGAGGAATCGAAGTAGCGTAATAAGACCAATGGCGATAAATATGGCGGTCAAATAATTTTCAAACCTCTTGAATTTCTTTCTGTCCTTTCGTCTGGCAAAACCCCACTTCACCGCAATTCGATAAAAACCAATTCCCACATGAAGTTCGATCATGGGCAACAGTATCAGATAAAAAACAAACCAGAATCCTCCCTGAATTCGTGCCGCACTTTTTGCCGCTGTAATGGGCAGGTCCGTAAGTACCGTCCACATGTGAATAGAACCCATGATCAGAATGATCATGGCGGTTATGGCCTGCACGAGCCAGAGGTAGGTGTCGGTATGACGAAGCTGCCGGCTGAGCTTCCAGATGGTGGACTGTTGCTCGGCGCGGAAGGGAACCTTCCGGGCTGCCAAGACGAAGTGCAGCAAGAAAATGCAGCCGATAATCGGCCCACCCACCTGGGCCATGTAGGTTTTCTCGAGGAAGTGCGCCAGCGCATTCATCACCCCCGCCCCCAAATTCACACTTGCCACCAAAATCATGTGACTCCACATGAACAGGATTAATGCCACGCCTGTGAGCATTTGCAGCCAGTCGAGATAGGCTGAAGTCCTGCTCGGTGATGGAACATAGGTGGTTGTATTCACCGCCATGTTTACCCCCTGACTTTATCTTATGTGATCTTTTAAAGTGTGGAAGGGATAAAGAGTCAGACTCCGAATTCCTGAAGGACTACTACGGTGGCTGACCAAATATTGCCTGATAGTGATTTTTTTAACATTAAAATTCGAATCTTAACGTTACTCAACCTCCTTGTCAAGATGCTCTTGGCTCTTCTTTTTTGTTGATTGCTAGTAGGAAAAATGTGTTGGTAAGTTTGGTTGATAATTACAGTGAACCAATGGAAGTCAGGAGCGGAACATGTCAGCCAGCTCACCTGATGGAAACCGGCAGGGTAAAAAATATATGTTGTACAATTTTCTGAGTAATTCGGAGAAAATCGTAGATTTTTGCGGTAACCGCTGGATAAATATATTGTTGATAAACACGCTATGTTAACGATATCTGTCTTTTTTCTGACGTTTCAAAAAAATGTGGGATCTTAATATGTTATAAAATTACATAATAAATCTTTAGGATTTACGACAATTTAATGTCTGTGGATAACGTCACCTCAATAATTGGGTTTTTTCTGCTAACCGCATTTGACAGCATATATAGAGGTAATTTATCTTGACTAAAATTCAGGCGCAGTATTCTCGCCAAGCAGTCAACAATCCTTCTTTCACTCCAGCCGAAGCAAGAAACGATGAAGCAGAGCAAAGTGCCCGTGCAAGAGTCTATCGAGATCATGCGAGCCGTGGAGATCAACAATGCCCTGGCTGTGATACTGGGGAACGCCCAGTTGCTTCTGCTGAAAGATACAGTGGCACCAGAGGATAGGGCTAAACTCAAAGCCATTGAAATGAGTTCCTTCCGGATACAAGGTCTTGTGGAACGAATGATTGAGTCCAAGAAAACCGCCACCTCGCAGAAACCCGCGGAAGACCGGGTTGAAGCCATAGCCTCTTCTCTTACTCCCACACCCTAGTCTGGCCTAGTTCTCACGTTTTTCAATTGCCTTCCGCTTGCCTTATGGTATATTTGTGAATCTGTTCGTATTCACTTCTGCACCCTGCGAACATGAGGATTTCTTATGCGATGAGTTTACAGTCATTTGACTGCTCTCCGAGCACAGAGCGGTATTGAGTGGGATAATTCTCTATCGTCTTATCGGCACAAGTCAAAGCCTGTCTCAGGATCTCGAGAGGAAACTCTATGAAAATTGCCATTAGCGGCAAAGGTGGTGTTGGCAAAACGACTCTCTCGGCGTTTCTCTGCAAGTGGTTTGGGGACCAGGACCGAACTGTGCTTGCCATCGATGCCGATCCCGCCACCAATCTGGGAATAGCCCTGGCCATCCCCGGCGCCGACTCCCTGCCTCCCATCACCGAAATGAAGAGCCTTATTGCTGAGCGCACCGGGGCTCAGCCTGGAAGCATGGGCGGTTTTTTCAAGTTGAATCCCAAGGTTGATGACTTGCCGGACAAAATAGCCATCTCTGATGGCAACGTTCGCTTGATGGTCATGGGTGGAGTCCAGCAAGGAGGAAGCGGCTGTCTCTGTCCTGAAAATGCCTTGCTGAAAACCCTCGTATCGCATCTGATACTGGGCCGGGGCGAGGTCGTTGTTATGGATATGGCTGCCGGCTTGGAGCATTTGGGCCGCGGTACTGCCGAAGCTGTTGATCGACTTATCATCGTTGTGGAGCCAGGCCGCCGATCCATTGATGTGGCGCAGCGGATCAGAACTCTTGCGGGTGATATCGGCCTGAAGAATCTTTACCTCGTGGGCAACAAGGTCCGCGGTGACGGGGACCGTGAGTTTTTACAGCGAGCCCTGGAGGGTTTTCAATTCATTGGCTTCATACCCTACGATGAAAAAATAATCGAAGCTGATCTCAAAGGAGAGTTCGCCTCCGATGTCAGTGATGAAACCCGGACAGCGCTGGAGGAAATCGCAAACAACATCACCGCATAATGTGAGAGAGCCATGCTTAAAGGCGGAGACATCCCACGGCAACTCTGGCTTCCTTCCGAGTCAGGGGAGCAGAGACTAAGCGACATCCAAAACAGAAGAGATCACCGCAACATCAGTATCGACAAGGTGGGTGTCAAAAACATTCGCTATCCTGTAACCGTTTTAGATCGAACTCACGGTCGTCAACAAACGGTAGCCAATATCAACATGTATGTGAACCTTCCTAAAGAATTTAAAGGAACCCACATGAGTCGGTTCATCGAAATTCTCAATCAATACCATGGGGAGATTCACATTCGCAATTTTGCCGCCATTCTAGAAACCATGAAAGATCGGCTGCAAGCCGAGTCAGCCCATCTGGAAATTACCTTCCCCTATTTCATTGAAAAAAAATCGCCGGTTTCGTCCGCCTCAGGGCTCATGGAATACGGCTGTCGATTGGGTGGGTCTCTGAGTGGCGAAGAGGGACACGATCTGGTGGCCGAGATCAGTGTTCCGATTACCACGGTCTGTCCCTGCTCCAAAGAGATCAGTGATTTCGGTGCCCACAATCAGCGTGGCATCGTGCGGCTTGCGGTACGTTTCAAGAAATTCGTCTGGCTTGAAGAACTTATCCATATCATAGAGGCTGAGGCATCATGCGACGTCTATTCCGTTCTCAAGCGGCCTGACGAGAAGTATGTAACTGAGAGGGCACACCAGAATCCCAAATTCGTGGAAGACGTGGTTCGAGACATTGCCTCTAAACTGGAAGAAGATCCCAATATAACGTGGTATTCGGTGGACTCGGAGAATTTCGAATCCATCCACAATCACAGTGCCTACGCATTTATCGAACGATATAAGGAGGAGTAACGGCAGGGGTGAAATATTTTGGTTAAGGGGATTCTTTTAACTCCTGAACTTTCTCCAACAGTTTCTGGGCCCTGAGCAGGTAGTTCTGAACCTGTTTGTAGTCGGGATCCATATCATTCACCACCTGCCACTCTTCGATAGCCTCTCTGAGATTTTCCTCTTCGAAATGCTGAATCCCCTTGAGATAGTGTACTTCCTTGTAAGCATCCTCGGATCGTTTCACATACTCCTTACAAGCCGTCCAATCTTTATCGAGGCTCAGGGCTTTTTGAAATTGGGTGCGCGCTTCTAAATACTCAGCGTGGTTGAAGAAAACCTCTCCCTGTCTGTAGTGAGCCCAGGCCATATACTCCCGGACCTGTTTTCTGGTGGGATCGGTGTTGAGAACCTTTTGGAACTCGTGCAGAGCAGCAAGGTACTGACCCTCTTCCAGCAGACTTACCCCCTGCTCCTGATAGATGGCAGCCTGGTCATAATCCATCTCTTGCTCTCGCGTAATGGTCGCAGCGGCAATGTTTTCATCCGTTTTCTCGTCAGAGGTCGAGCCGACAGTTTGTGCCCCTGCAACTGCACTGAAGCTCACTCCTTCGATCTCTGGTATTTTTAATTTCATACCAGCATAAAGTTTGGCGGCGTCTTCCAAGTCGTTGAAGCGAGCAATAATGCCAAACTTACTCTTATCATTGTAATATTTCTGAGCTATTGTGGCGAGAAACTCTCCTTCCTCCACTCGATGTACCACATAGCGGGTGTGAGGCTTTGGCCGAAACGGCTTGAGCAATTCCACCACTTCAGGAAAATCAGGCCATAATCGCAAAACCGTCAGAAACTCGTGCCGTGCCTTAGCATATTTCCCCTGGTCCTGAAGTTCCAGTCCTCTCCTGTAATGTTTCTCCGCATTGGTGCGCAGAGAATCTTCCAATCTCTCCTTCTTGGCCATCAGTACTGATAAAGCCGCTTCATAGGACTGCAACGCCCTGTGGGGCTGATTCTGCCGTTCATATACCTGGGCTCTCTCTAACAATATTTTCTCGAGACGAACTTCAGGTGAATCCTCAACCTTGCGCCCCTTTTTCAAAGCAGCGCAACCGCCCAGGGTTAAGCCAGAAATAATAATACTGAACAGGAACAGTCCCAGCCGGTATTTCATTGCAGAACTTCTCCGCGAAAATATTTCACCAGCCGTTCAAATGCATGCCCTTTCACGGGATTCATCACCTGATTCCGTCCCACCTTGAACGGGTCGACAAAAAATGGAATCGCCCCGCGGGTCACTGTCACTCCACCTTGATATCCCTCTTCTCTTGCCATGGCAATGACGAGCTTGTTCCAGCGGCCATACGGATAGGCTAACCAGACGGCCTCCTGCCCCACATGTTTACGAATGAGCTCGCGAGGAAGCCGTAATTCGTGTCTGATGCGCTTGAGATACTCGGCCCGACTCTCCCCTTTTCGTTTGAGAGTTAAATCCGCATGGGTAATGGTATGAGATTCCACCTCAAAACCAGCTTCAGCCAATTCTCGAAGCTGCTCCCAGCTCAAGGCGTTCGGACTATTGTCAATAAAATCAGTGTATATGAAGAGGGTCGCCTTAAAATTGTGCCGCCTTAATATAGGATATGCCAGTTCGTACACGGACCGGTAACCATCATCAATGGTAATGGCCACAGCTTTTCTGGGCAGCGGCTGCTGGTAGTTTACAAATCTCAATACTTCTTTCATGGTGACAGTGCGATACCCTTCTTCTGCTAACATGGCCATCTGCCGGGCAAACTCTTCTACAGGCATACAGAGGGCATTGGTGCACTTTTCGCTAAAATGGTGATAGGTTATGATGGATACCACCTGATAACCGTCTGCAGAGAGGCCGCCGGGATTGCTTGGTAACAGTGGGATCACCAGCACTTGGCCCGGTTCAAGAGGCAGCAAATCATTGGCCTCCTCGATAATCCAGGTCTTCTCCGGGTCTCCATAAAAGCGGCGGGCGAGATCGGTAAGCCGATCACCTTTCTTGACCACATAAACTGCAACTTTTTTCGATTTATAAAGTTTCCCAGCCTCCTCAGGAACCAGGGATCCTTTTGCTGAGGCTGACTTGAGCCGTAATGCACCTGTCTCCGGAGTCGCCAGCCAGCAGCAGAAAAAAATAGCGAGCAGAGAGACACACTGAACAACAGCTCCGGCAAAATCAGTGCTCCTTTGCCGTCGGCTTCCTCTCTTCCTTTTGGTCCACGACCTCATATATTTTCACTGGCTCCTTCCTGCCCTTGACCTCAATCTCTCCCCTCGATTGAAACGTGAGACTGGTATGCCTGGCCACCTTCCTAAAGGCCTGCTCACTGATAAGGATTTCATCAGGACCTGCCAAATCGGTAAGGCGTGAGGCCACGTTGACGTTGTCTCCGATTACCGTGTATTCCATGCGCTTACTGGACCCGAGATTGCCGGCAACAACCTCTCCTGTATTGATGCCGATACCCACCTGGATCGAATCAGCCATTGTTGGTAGCTTCTGGTTCAATTTGGGCAAATGCTTACGTACTTCCACCGCTGCCTCCACAGCCGACTCTACATGTGAGGGATCAGGAATCAAGGCACCAAAGACCCCCATAACCGTATCCCCCACGAATTTATCAAGATAACCACCATGCTGAATGATAACGTCCGTTACCAAGGTGAAATAGGAATTGAGCAAATCCACCACAGCATCCGGATCGCTGCTTTCCGCCATTGTCGTAAACCCCCGTATGTCCACAAATACAATGGTGGCCTCAATACGAGTCCCCTTCATCCACTCGTCATCTGGACTGGCCAGGATGCGTTCTACGATCTCGGGAGTAACGTAGCGACCAAACGAGGTCTGGATTCTATCCTTCAAACGCAAATCTTCCGCCATCCGGTTAATTGCCTTTCCTAAGTCACCCAGCTCATCGTTGCGCCCGAGGTTTACCCGGTAGGCAAAATTGCCCCTACCAACCTCTTCAACCGCCACTACCAGCCGCTGAATCGGACGTGAAAAATAGAAGCTTAACACCATACTCATGGCAATGCCAATTACCGTAATGGCAAGGGTCATCAGCAGAATAAATACCTTTGCTCTGACAATACTTGCCTCAATGTGTTCCTTGGTCAAGCAGAGGTGAACCTCACCTATTTTAAGTTCCTGGTAGAGCACAGGGGTAGAAAAGAGCAGAAGGTTCTCTCCTGTTGCCCGAAAACTCCTCAGCTGTAGTCCATCTTTTTCAAAGAGTAGTTGGCTGTCCGGAGGACCCACATGCCTGGTACCCACCTTATTGATATCACTATGTGCCTGAATAATCCCATTACTGTTGACGACTAAGGCAAACACCACTTCTTCATTCTTGGCAATGTCGGAGACCAGCTGATAGAGGGGCAATTCTGCTTCTTCCAGAAGGTCTTCAGGACTGTTCCTGGCGGCATAGCGCGACATGGTGGCGCCGAATTTTATCAACTGGTCAGTAAACTGAATTCTCTGGCGCTTGAGGATGCTCGTACTGATGGTGGCCACGATGGCAAAAATTGCCAGAGTTGCCAGAAGGGAAAACTTGGCAAAAATAGGTATGCGTAGCCTTTTGAACAAGGTTTGAGTCCTTTATGAGCAATACCTTCCCAAGAAACGCAAAGCGCAGAGCGCAGAGCGCAGAGCGAAAAAAAGACAATTTTGCTGATTTTGTTTTTCCATTTCTGATGGCGACACAGCAGATATTCAGATCCTCAAAATCGTCGAACCGTAAAGAATAATCTATCTGTCATCAAACGCTTTGCGCTCTGCGCCTTACGCTTTGCTACCTAATCTTCAGGGTGGCCAATGACAACAAGGCAAGAAGACCAGCAACAATCCACAATCTGATAACCACTTTGGTCTCGGCAAAACCCCTGTGTTGCAGACTGTGGTGCAAGGGAGCTCTGTAGAAGATTCTCCTTCCCAGCCAGCGCACCCCGACTTTATCCTGTACTTGTGAGGTCAGTGCTTCAACCAGAAAAAGGCCTCCGAGCAGGGGAAAAAGCAACTCCTGCTTGAGCAGAACGCTGAGAACCGCCAGCATCCCACCAATGGCGAGCGATCCTGTATCACCCATAAATATCTGGGCCGGATAGGCATTATACCAGAGAAAACCCAAACCTGCTCCGACAAAGGCCGAGACAAAAACGGTCAGCTCACCGGCTCCACGCAGATACGGGTATTGCAGATAACCCGAATATATCGTGTTGCCCATGACATAAGCAAACACCGCCAATACCCCTGCCACGAAGATTGAAGGAGTGATGGCCAAGCCGTCCAAGCCGTCGGTGATGTTTACAGCATTGGCAACCAGCAACATGAAAAGAAAGATAAAAAAACCATAGAAAATCCCCAAATCCAATAAAGGTCTCTTCAAGAAAGGCACGTACAGCTGGGTGGCAATCCCCGGTTCCACCGGAGAAGATGGTCCCAAATAGACCACGATAAAAGCCACAGCAAATAGTCCCTGCAGTACAAGTTTCGTTATCTCTCCCAACCCCTTTTCACCGCTGCCGCGAGAACTCTTCAGCCAGTCATCCCAGAAACCGATGCCACCGAACCAAAGGAGGGCGGCGAGACTCAGGAGCAAAAAGGGATTGGCCAGATTGCCCCAGAGCAATATGGAAACCGTCATAGCCACAATCAGCAAAACCCCTCCCAAGGTGGGGGTACCAGCTTTGTCAAAGGCCGAGTCAATGCCGGTTTCCCGCACCCGATCCAGGAAGTTCCGCCGGTGCATGGCCCTGATGAAACGGGGGCTCAGGAGAAATACGATCAGCACCGCGGTCAATGCTGCCGTGATCGATCTAAAGCTCAGATAGCCTAATAGCCTGAGAAAACCGAGTGTCTCAACCTGACTATGTAGCCATTGTCCAAGGTGGAAAATCATCTTATTCCCCAGTATGTAGGAGGCCAGGCAAAAATCTCACCTCTGGCAATTCCTTAAGAGGTGGAACCATACGTCAGTGGTCCGTTGTCAGTAGTCCGTTGCTCAAATCGTTCAAGTCGTTGAAATCGTAAGAACTCAAGGAGTCAGGAGCCAGAGGGACACTTCAGATTGCGCATTTATCATTTAACATCTGGTATTGTACTCAAATGTTCCAGGTAATGTCATTTGAGAGTCTTCAATGTTCAATGCGGATTGCGAAATGTGAAATGAAAATTGAACTCCTCTCAACTTCCTGTTTTTCGCCGCGTCTCCGACTCGCCGTTTCCTTGTGCCTTGCGCCCTGCGCCTAGTCCCTTTGACTCTATGCCCCATGCCCTATGCCCCATGCGTTAGGTGCAACGGACCACGGACAACAGGCAACGGACTCGATATTGTTTCAGCCTCGACTTAGGAACTCTGCTCCTGATCGCTTTCTCCCTTGCAAAGTGCGTGCAGCTTACGATAGGTCTCCTTAATGTCAAAATAGGAGCGAAAATCCGTGGTTGTAAGAATAAAGCGTGAAGTCTCTTCAAGAAGCCAATCTCGGTCAGTAATGATTCCCCTCTCTACCAGCATGGTGACAGCCCTGAGGGCAGCCTCGCGAACCTGCCAGTAATGATGCTCCTTCAATCCCAATAAAGCTTTTGCCACCTCTCGGTCACCGCCCACCGCGCCCAGCGCCAAAGCAACCTCCCGCACCACCTCAAAGGATCTGTCTTGCAGAAGCGACAGGAGTTTTTCGGTCACGGCCTGCCTCTGGAGAAGCTCCTCAGCACAATGACCCATTGTCCGGGCAGCTTGGGCCCGAACTTCATAGTAGCCATCGTCCAGGGCTTCGAAAACCCGGGCCTCAACCTCCGGGCCCCATGTATTCAATATCTGCAAAGAGATGAGAGCGTTGCGTCGGATGAAGCCCACCTGCCGATAATCACCTCCAAAAAACCTCTGCAATCGACTTGCGGGAGTCCGATCCGCCAAGAGATGAAGCAGAGAAGAGAGTTTCTCTTCATGTTTGAGAAGCCCTATGAGCTTGACTCCCAGGTTGCGCTCCGGCCAACTGGGCGAGGTCAACAAGGAGGCAGCTCGATGGCGGTAGTAAGCCAAATCATCAGCATCGACAATGATTTTTCGAGGCTCATATTGTTTCTGATCCTCTTGCCACGCACTTCTGAGCTGCACCAACAGCTCATTATCGCTCAGAAGCGGATCTAGATCTTTAGCAGAAATATCATTCGGAAAACTTTTGGTCAGTGGACTGCCGTAAATCTCCGCAGCAATAAGCTCTGCAGCATAATGATTCATGAAGACGCGGGAACATTTACCCATCTCCTCCAGCCTCTGTTGATCATCGAGCAAGGAAAGGATCTTTGTTGCCAGCTCCTGACCTCCTACCGCCTCCAACAGCTTCCCCCCGTCCTTGACAGTATCTTCAAAGATCACTTCAGCACCACCAGCCCGTTTCATGGCACGAGCGTTCATTACCTGATGGTTGCCTGGCAAATTGGCCTTGGGAATAATGAGAGCCGACTTCCCCATTGCCGAAATCTCATTGAGACTACCAGCACCGCCGCGGCACACTATGAGATCGCTCACTGCGTAGATGTCGCCGATGTTATGAAAATAGTCCTGCGCGTAGTAGAAGGAATTGATTTGCTCTCGCTCTTGCTCATTGTAGACGCGCTGCAACCGCTCAGAGGTATCATCCCAGGCGTGGTACTCCGGAGTCTTCATCAAGCCCACACCGTGAATGACAAAAACGTCATTCCGTCGAGGCATGAGATAGGCCAGTGCGTCCACCAAAGCCCGATTGATGGTCCGAGCCCCCTGGGAACCACCGAAAGCAAAAACTACCCGCCTGCCTTCAGGTATTGTTAATGGCATGGCCTTGCCTCTGTCCGAGCTGAGCATGCTGGTGACTGAATGCCGAACGGGATAGCCTACCACCTCTCCATTTTCAGGAAAAAATCCCTTGGTCTCCGGGAAGGTAAGCAACACTTTGTCAGCCCGGCGCCCCATTAACTGATTGAGTTTCCCTGGCACACTGTTTTGCTCATGGATAAAGACCCGAGCCCGACTCATGCCAAGGCCACGCATCAACGTATTGGCGAATATAACCGGAGCACTAACATATCCCCCCGTACCCACAATCGTGCCGGGTCGAAAGGTGGCAATATGATAAAAGGACTGCACGATTCCAACCAATAAAGAAAAAACAAAACGCATCAGGGCCAGACTCGGCCGAGCACCCGGATAGGCACTGGCCCACACATAGCGAATGGGATAGCCGGCACGGGTAACAATGACCGATTCGGCTTTTCCTCGTAAGCCCACATAGAGAAATTGGGAATCTGGCTTTTTCTGTTTGATAGCCTCGGCTATGGCAAGAGCCGGGTTCACGTGACCACCGGTACCACCTCCCGTCAAAATGACCCGTTCTGTGCCGGCTGCACCTCTGCCCCGAAATCGGCCCCAATATCCCAGGCTCAGCAAAAACATGAACACTCCAGTAGCAGCCGCAAGCCCCAGGGCGACAACCTCGCCCCAATGGAAAAGCAAGCGCGGCAGCCGGGCCAGAAAATCCATCTCACTGAATAGAGGAAACAAAATCCAGGCGGTGAAGCCACCCACAGCACTGGCAATGGCAGTTGAAAGAAGCGTGTCGCCAAGATCCTGCCAACCAATGCCTTGCTGCCCTAAACGTCGTAGTTCAAAATTAAAAGCAGCGAACAGTATCACACCGTTCAGGGTAAAGGCGATGGAAGAGGCCAGCGCTAGCCCTCCATGTTTGATTGGCGTCCGCACCAAAAGCAAACTC
>JASFGC010000046.1:0-15225 GCA_050123975.1 Syntrophobacterales bacterium
CCATTTCGCCGAGACCTGTGCCAACATTCTCACCAATCCGGCCCACGATCCAACTGCCAAGATTCCGGAACTCAAGGTGTGTGCCGTAAGGGTGGAGAAGGCGGCATAGGAATGTAAGGAACCTAATCACGAAGAACACGAATTGTATTTGAGATTTTAGATTGCAGATTTACACAAATAGGAACTCGGAGATTCCCCAATCTGCAATCCCTACTCAACAATCTGAAATTGCATCTCTTTGTGTCCTTCGTGACCTTCGTGGTTAAATTTCACCCTATCGATTGTCACCCGACAAGGAGAGGTAATGCGAGCAACAGTCGATCCAAACAGATGTGACATCGCAGGCATCTGTGTCGTGATATGTCCTGAAGTTTTCCGCTTCCACGAGGGCAGTAAGAAAGCATACGTGACCAGAAGCGAAATTCCCAAGAACCTGGAAGAGAAATGTTTGGAAGCAGCAAAAAAGTGTCCAAATAAGGCAATTATTATCATTCGTGATTGAGCTACTTAATGATTTTTCTGGTCGGCTGAGGACGGCCGCTCGCACCTGACAAAGTAACCATTAACGGTGCCCGTTCTATTATTGAAGCTCCCTGCAGCAAGCTGCAGGGAATCTTCGAAATGTAAGGAAGTGATTCCATCTTATTGTAGTTCGCTCGCTAACCCCGCAGCAAGCTACGGGGAATGCGCTCGCTGTAGCATTTTCATACGTTCCCTCGTGGTGGATCTTAGAGTCATCAAAGGAGTATCTCATGGGCAAGTACAGAGGAAAAATCTTATTGGCTGTGGATGGTTCAGATCAGGCTTTTGAGGCGGTGCGCTACGTTAGCCAATTTTTCCCACCCAAGCGTATGGAGGTTGTTCTCTTCCATGCTCTGAGTAAAGTTCCCGAGGGTTTCTGGGATGTGGAGAAAAGCCCGGCATTCAAGCACAAGCTGAGCAGCATAGCAGCTTGGGCGACCCGGGAAGAAACAGTAATGCAGGAGTTCATGGAAAGGGCGCGTCAGCTATTTTTGGATAAAGGCTTCCCAGAGGATAAGGTCAGTGTCAAAGTTGGAGAACGGAAAAGGGACATAGCTAAAGAGATCATGGTTGAATCCAAACGTGGTTATGATGCGGTGGTTGTGGGACGTCTGGGAAAGAGTCAACTACAAGATCTTGTCTGGGGAAGTGTTTCTAATAAGCTCATCGGGCGGTTGACCGATGTTCCCGTCTGTGTTGTAGGAGGAAGCCCACAGGCTGGCAAAATATTATTGGCCATGGACACCTCGGAGGAGGCCATGAAGGCCTTGGACTTTACGGGAAACATGATGGACATCACGGATTGTGAGGTGACGCTGTTTCATGTCATCCGAGGTTTAGAATCCTGGACATCAGAAGCCAGTGAGGAATTACAGAGAGCTGAAAAAGCTGCAACGACCCTTTTGGAAGAGTCTGTCGATCGTTTGGAAAAAGCCGGCCTCAATCGCGATCGTATCTCCACTAAGATCAGTTCCGGAGCGGCCAGCCGAGCTGGTGCCATTGTAGAGGAGGCCAGAAACTCCGGTTGTGGCACTATTGTCGTAGGGCGAAGAGGGTTGTCCCGGGTGAAGGAATTCTTTATGGGTCGTGTGAGCAAAAAGGTCTTACAGCTAGCGAAGTGGAATGCAGTTTGGGTGGTAAGCTAAGTTAAGTTGTCGGCAAGTGGATGATAAAAGCTGTTCCTGGGCCTCTTTTATCTCCTTCTCCGCCTTCTAGCGTTTGCACCCTTTCAGCAGAGGGTGGACTCTCAACCTCAATATACCCTCCGTGATCTTCAATAATCCCGAAGATTACTGACAATCCAAGCCCCGTGCCTTCTCCCACCCCTTTGGTTGTAAAAAAGGGATCAAAAATTTTATTTATTATTTCCGGAGGGATACCTGTGCCCGAATCAATAAAACAGGCAACTATTTCTCCTGCATCTCTGTCGTGCTGGGTAGTAATGCCGATGGCACCGTCGGTACCAATCGCTTCATGAGCGTTATTTAGCATGTTAATATAAACCTGCTTCAATTTTTCACCATCACCAGAAATAGAGGGAAGGTGCGGTTCGAAGTTTTTGCTGATATAGATTCGGTCCATGTTTAGGGAATGCTCCATCACCGCCAGCACTTCTTCAATTCCTTGATTGATGCCGATAGAGTCAATAATAGTTTGGCCCTCGCGCGAATAGAGGAGAAGATCGGCAACAATTCTGCCGCATATCTTGGATTGGGCTTCGATGAGTTTGAGATCTTCGAGAGCTTCACTTCCCTCGGGGAATTCGTCTGCCAGAAGCTGTGAATGGGTCAGAATAACCTGCAGGGGAGTGTTGATCTCATGGGCGACCCCAGCCGCCAGTTGTCCCACCGTGGCCATTTTTTGTGATTCTATTAAACGTTCAGTGACTTTTCGGATTTCTGTCATATCCTTGGCCATCCCCTCGCACCCGGCCAATTCCCCCGAGTCCTCCCTGAGGGCATTGGCAGTAATGAGCATATTAATGATCTCTCCATCTTTTCTCTTGAACTCTACCTCATAATCTTTGATGTAACCCTGATTTTCCAGGGTCAGACGATAATTGTTAGCCTCATTCGGATTCAGGAACACATCTTCAAGGGTCACCTGTTGGAAATCTTCCGGGGAGTCGTAGCCCAGTATTTCCAAACCGCTGGGGTTGATTTCGGTGATCGCTCCGTGCTTATCGCACATATAGACCATGTCCCTTGAATCCTCGAACAGCCGCCTGAATTTCTTCTCCGACTTGAAAAGTTCTTCTGTCCTCTGTTCAACCATCATCTCCAAATTGGTATTCAACTCGTTGATCTCTTGGTAGCGAGCCTCCAGTTCTTCATGAGACCTTTCCAGCTCTTGGCTCATCAATTTCATTTCGGTGATGTCAGCAAAAATACCGCTTATATAATCGAATTTACCGTTTTCATCCAGGACAATTTGGCTTCTCTCCCGAATCCACAGAATATCGCCGAATTTAGTTCTTATTCTATATTCTCGCAAATAGACTTTATCTTCCTCCAGCGCCTTCTTAAATGACTCCTCTATTGGCTGAAGATCTTCAGAAACAACAATATCATACCAATTCAACTTCTTTGAATTGAAGTCTTCCTTTGGATAGCCGGTGAGTTTCTTGATCTTTTCATCCAAAAACTCTATGGACCAATCTTCATATGCTTTAAAGACAACAGATGGAATGGTACTAAGCAGCAGTCGATAGTTTGCTTCAGATCGCGCTAATGACTCCTCCATCCGCCTGCGATCGCTAATATCCTTGAAGTCCTCCACAATACCCAGGATCTCACCACGCTCATTTCGAAAGGGGGTTGCTGTGGCAATACACTGGATTCGGGTACCGTCCATCCGTTCTCTCTCGGTCTCCATTTCTATCCTACTCTCACCTTTCAAGATGCGTACAATATTACACTCGGGTGTATGACAGTGACGTCCCCCTAGAATTTCGTAACACTTTTTTTCGAGGCATTCTTTTTCTTTCACGCCCGATAGGGCAACAAAGGTATCGTTGACGCTGAGTACATTGAAATGCTTGTCCACTACCCTCATGCCGTCGGCTGCCGTACGAAAGATCTGCTCCAACTCCATCTTGGTTCTGGTGAGTTCGTCGCTGGCTTCCTTTCTTTCGGTGTCATCAAAGAAAACGCCGCTGAAATGCTGAATGCCTCCCTCCGGATCACACACCACGCTGCCTCTGTCCCTGATCCATCTTATATGGCCATTTCTGATTCTTATTCTGTACTCTCTGATATAGGCTCTATTCCCCCTCAATGCCGTTTTTGTTATGTTTTTGACGGACTCCAAGTCATCCTCAATAATTAAATCAGACCACCTCATCCGTCGAGAATTAAAGACTTCTTTTGGATACCCCGTTAACATCTCAATCTTATCGTCAAAGAAATCAACGGCCCAATTTTTGTATCCTTTGTAGACAACACCAGGGATCTTACCGAGCAATATTTCATAATCGGCAAGTGATTCCTGCAACGCCTCTTCTATCAAACTGGACCTGGACTCCTCCGTCTTGAGCCTGAGAATTTCGTCTTCAAGCTTTTTCACCTTTTCTTTTACTTCACGGTAATTTGTGGGCTTCATGGAAATTTTACCTCTCGCAGTGACTGTCCGGAAAAAATTATTAAAGGGGGGGGCGAATAGCACTGCCTCTCGCCGAACATCTTCATTGGGGACACATCCAGCCTTTTACTAAAGAGATCGGGCGATATAACACGAGCGTTGGAATAAATACGAAGCATCTGAACATGGAGAGAATGTAAGAAGAGCTGACAGCTGAATGCTTCCCAACTTTAGCTTGCCTTACTCAAAACATCGTCCACCTTTCTTTCCAGTTCGCCTCGGTCGATGGGTTTCATGCAGTAGGCATTCGCTCCCAGTCGCGTGGCCTCCTCGACGCTTGCGTGGGTGGGGTAACCTGTGAGCATAATGGCTTTAAGATCGGGTTGAACCTCTTTTAGTCGGCCAAGGACCTCAACACCATCTATTTTTTTCAGTTTTATATCCAGTATGGCGAGGTCAACCGGATGGTTGGTCACATGATCTATAGCCGCCACTTCATCCGTATAACCAAGAATCTCGTGCCCCCTTTTCTCCAATATTTTCCGGATTGCATCTACTGCCTCCTGGACATCGTCTACAACTAGAATCCGAGCCATAGTGTTTACCCCCCCTTTGTCATCTGAATATGATGGGTCCCCTGACTCCTGTCTCCGCTTGGCGCAACATACACGAAGTAATTTTCTTTACCAACTTTTTTCAGGAGCCATTCCTTGTAGGAATTAACCACAAAATTTTTAGTTACAAGTGACGTGTAAATCATTCTTTACAATTTTTCTTATCTTATATTATACTGAGATTTAAGTGCAAGTGATGAATTTCACCTGGATGACTCTTGCGGATAAAAGCTTCTCCGAGCGAGTGTAGGTATGTGTTCCAGCAACTTTCTCGCCGATTATGGATCTCAATCTGTCTGCTTCCCGCATTACCCTGGCTTCACTCACGCCCTCATCCGGATTTGCAAACTCGGAGACCTTGAGAGCTCTGTCCTTGTAAGAATCTCCCTCGCCAATTATTACCTCCGACCTGGTCGAGGTCGGTGGAATCTGTCATACCAGTCTGTCAACTTGTATAGAACCGAAATACAGAACCGGCACAGAGCGGTATTAACAAGCAAGGATACCGCAGACTCATGGCCACGCCGCGATCTGAAAGGCGTAGCCTAATGAATAATGGGAAAAACCAGCTTGAGTAATACCGTAGCTGCAGCAACCTGAATCCAACCCAATTCAAGGATGATAAGCTTATGTTTTTCACAAATTCGTTATATGTGGCCCTTGCCATTTTCGGAGTCGGTTTGCTTTATAAAATATCAACCTGGTTCCGATACAACATTGGTGCGGAAGCAAAAGATATTCCCACCTCGACCCGTATTTCTGCTGCCATCAAGGGGATCGCCGAAACCTTGTTCAGCGGGAAAATCTTCACGCTCCTCCGAGTCTTTATTGTCGATGTACTCCTCCAGATAAGAGTGTTACGCCAAGACTTTCTCAGGTGGCTCATGCACATCTGTCTCTATGTTGGCTTCATGCTCCTCCTTCTGATGCATGCTCTGGACAAGTTCATAACCTCTGTGCTCTTTCCAGAATACTATTCCACCATCAATCCATTCATGTTTTTAAGAGATCTATTTGGTTTCCTGGTAATCCTTGGCATAGCCATTGCGCTCTATCGCCGCTTTATTATGAAGGTACCCCGTTTGCAAACCGGTGGCCAGGATTACTACGCCCTCATCATCCTTGCTGCCATCATGATTTCGGGCGTTCTTTTGGAAGGTACCAAGATAACTTCTTATTCCAGATACCAGGAGATGGTGGAAGAGTACACCATTGCGGCCGATGAAGAAGAGCTCAGAGCCCTGGAAACCTATTGGGTCAAGGAATTCGGTGTTGTCTCACCCACGCTAAAAGCCCCCTTTGACGATGAACTCCTGGAGTCGGGTAGGGAAGCCCACGAGATGTCTTGCGTCCAGTGCCATTCCAAGCCTCAATGGGCATTTCTGGGCTACACCACAGCCAAAATCATCAGCCCTGTAGCTTTGGGATTGGACCGGGCAAATATGTCTACGATCCTCTGGTATATCCACTTTCTCGCTTGCTGGCTGGGTTTAGCCTACCTTCCTTTCAGTAAGATGTTCCACCTCTTTGCCAGTCCCCTTAGTCTTTTAGTTAATTCAGTGATGGACAAAGAAACCTCAAGTCCTGCCAATATCGCCACCAGACAAATAGTAGAGTTGGATGCTTGCACCCATTGTGGGAGTTGCACCTTAAATTGCTCGGTTGGCATTGCTTTCGAGTCCATCCCAAATCTGAACATTTTGCCATCCGAAAAAATAGGTTCCTTAAAAAAACTTGCCTCAGGTGCCCGCCTGACGGAACAACATCTCAGGCATGTGCAGGAAGGGATCTACCTCTGTACCAATTGCGAGCGCTGCACCCTTGTCTGTCCGGTTGGAATTAACTTGCAGGACATGTGGTTCAGCGCCAGAGAAGCTCTTCTTGAGCGAGGCTACCCTGAGTTTTTCATGCTCTCGCCATTTTCTTATTACCGTGGGCTTATGCGGGAGGCTCTGGTTGATAATGGTTACAGGGAGCCATTGGATAGGGCCAGGGAGGTCATAGCTGCTGAATGCCACTTAATGAGCCCGGATAAACTCATACCTCTGAGCCCTGCCGACAGAGGGTTTAGGGGTGATCTGAGCCTTTCAGCTCAGGCAAGCACTTTCTCGGTTTGTTTTGGCTGTCAGAGCTGTACCACCGTGTGTCCGGTAGTGGCCAACTTTGACAACCCCGAAGAGGTCCTCGGTATGTTGCCACACCAGATCATGCATGCCTGCGGCTTGGGCGTGAGGGATCTGGCCTTGGGTTCAAATATGCTTTGGGACTGCCTCACCTGTTACCAGTGTCAGGAGCACTGTCCCCAAGGGGTCACCATCACAGACGTGCTCTATGAACTCAAGAATGTGGCGGTCAAACAGTTAAGACAACAGGCTACATAGCGGATGGGGATAAGACCATGAAATTCGCATTATTTCTCGGTTGCAACATACCGGCCCGTCTCAGTCAATACGAGATTTCCACCAGGGCTATATTGGGCAGACTCGGCGTGGAATTGGCTGACATAGAGCAGTTTAACTGCTGTGGTTATCCCATAAGAAATATTGACTACAAGACATTTGCTCTTGCCGCAGCAAGAAATCTGGCCCTGGCGGAAAAAAACAACTTGAATCTTCTGAGTCTGTGCAAGTGTTGTTACGGCAGCCTGAAAAAGGCGGACCATCTCCTCAAGGAAGACACTTCTTTGCGGGAAGAAATCAACGGGATTCTTAGAAAAGAATATCTTGAATACAGGGGAGATGTTGAGGTCAAGCATCTTCTCTCCCTTCTCTACCATGACGTGGGTATTGGGGTTATCCAAGAAAAGATAGAAAAACCCTTTTCAGGCCTCAACATTGCCACCCATTACGGCTGCCATGCCCTTAGGCCAAGCCAGATCGTTGCCTTTGATGATCCCGTGGCCCCAGCCATATTTGATCAACTGGTTGAAGCAACCGGAGCTGAGTCCATCTCCTGGCCAGCCAAGCTCGATTGTTGTGGGGCTCCTGTGTGGGGCATCAACGATGATCTATCCATGGATTTGACCGAGAAGAAACTCAAAGACGGCAAGCAATCGGGGGCTGAATACCTGTGCGCTGCCTGTACCTACTGTCAGATTCAGTTCGATACGGTACAAAAGATGATTCTCTCCAGCCGTGGCAACAACCTCAACCTCCCCTCTGTTCTCTATCCCCAACTCTTGGGACTCAGCATGGGTATGGATGGAAAAACCCTGGGGCTCAGCATGAATCAGTTGTCTATTGACGGCATCGAGGATTTTTTCTTTGTACCGGAGCCAGAGGAAGTGGAAGAGGCAGAGCCAGAGGAAGTGGAAGAGGCAGAGGGGGATTGAGTAACTAAAATAACAATTTTTTTATAAGAAACAGAACTCGCTAAATCCGAATATCGAATATCGAAATACGAAACAAATTCAAATGACAAAAATACAAAATCCGAAACAATATGGATTTCCTATTCGTACCCTTGTATTCATAAGAAAGTGGTCACGCGAAAAAGTAAATAATGTTTTGAACATTTGATATTTGGATTTCGGATTTGTTTCGAATTTCGTGCTTCGGATTTCGGATTTTGGATGATTGGCACTGTAAAAATTACTAAGTCATAACCCTTATCCCTTGGAAGAGGAAAAATGACAACTAACAAAATCGGTTCTGTGATGGTGGTGGGCGGGGGCATTGCCGGCATGCAGGCCTCTTTGGATCTGGCCGATTCCGGCTACTATGTCTACCTGGTGGAAAGGTCCGCCTCCATAGGAGGCATGATGTCCCAGCTGGACAAGACCTTCCCCACCAATGACTGTTCCATGTGAATTATCTCGCCCAAACTGGTCGAGGTCGGCCGGCATCTCAACATTGAGCTTCTAACCCTGTCAGAGGTGGAAAGCATCTCAGGGGAGCTTGGAAATTTCGAAATAGGAATCAGACAGTACCCCCGCTATGTTGATATGGAGAAATGTATCGCCTGCGGTATATGCGCTGAAAAATGTCCCAAGAAGGTGTTGGATGAATACGACGCTGGTCTCGCCAAGCGCAAGGCCATCTATGTGCAGTACGCCCAGGCAGTTCCTCTCAAATATGTGATCGATGCTGAGACTTGTATTTATATCATCAAGGGGAAAGGCAAATGCAAGATATGTGAGAAACTCTGCCCCTCCGAAGCTATTGACTGGGACGACAAGGAAAAAGAACTAACCATCAAAGTAGGAGCGGTAGTGTTGGCCTCGGGTTCCAGGGCCTTCAGTCCGGCTAGCCGCGATATCTATGGCTACAATAGATCGGCCAATGTGGTAACCAGTCTGGAATTTGAACGAATCCTTGCAGCTACCGGTCCCTACCAGGGTCACCTGGTGAGACCTTCCGATGAAAAGGAGCCGAAGAAAATCGCCTGGATTCAGTGTGTGGGTTCCAGGGATGTCCACCCGGAGACAAAACCCTATTGTTCAGCCGTTTGCTGCACCTATGCTATAAAAGAAGCAATTGTGGCCAAAGAGCACAGTAAGGATTTCCTTGATACGGCCATTTTTTACATTGACATGCGGACTTACGGCAAAGACTTTGAGAGATACTACAACCGGGCCAAAGAGGTAGGGGTACGTTTCATAAAATCCAAGATCAGCAACATTGTCACCCTCGACGGCAACGGTAATCAACGTATCCGTTACACTGACGAAACTGGCAGGAGGATTGAAGAAGAATTTGACCTGGTGGTGCTATCTGTCGGCCTGGAGTCAGACCCTGGTGTGAAAGGGCTGGCAGAGAAACTCGGCATCGAATTGGATGATCACGACTTTGCCAAGACCAGCAGCTTTACCCCCGTGTCCACTTCAAGGCCTGGTATTTACGCCTGTGGAGTCCTCCAGGGACCCAAGGATATTCCATCCTCGGTGATGCAGGCCAGCGCCGCTGCCAGTGCTGCCTCCAGCCAGCTAGCCATGGTACGAGACACACTGGTCCAGGAGAAGACTTACCCTGAAGAGCAGGACGTTGCCGCTCAGATACCGCGGCTAGGGGTCTTTGTCTGCGACTGCGGAGTCAATATCGGTGGCATAGTCCGTGTCCCCGAAGTGGTAGAGTATGCCAAGACTCTGCCAAACGTGGTATATGCGGAAGAAAATCTTTTCTCCTGTTCCCAGGATGCCCAGGACAATCTGCGGCGGGTCTTCGCTGAACAGAAACTGAACCGGGTAGTAGTGGCCGCCTGTTCGCCCCGGACGCATGAACCGCTTTTTCAGGAAACTATGCAGGCGGCTGGCCTCAACAAATACCTTTTTGAGATGGCCAACATCCGAAATCAGAACTCCTGGGTGCACCAAAATGATCCGGATGCTGCCACCGCCAAGGCCAAAGACCTGGTTCGCATGGCAGTGGCCAAGGCTACTCTCCTGGAAGCTCTCGAGGAGCAGCACCTGAACATTACCCCGGCGGCTTTGGTGGTGGGGGGCGGTCTTGCCGGCATGCAAGCCGCTTTAAGCATTGCCGAGAATGGTTATCAGGTTCACCTGGTAGAAAAAACCGACAGACTGGGAGGGCAGGCGAACCACATCCATTGGACCTGGAAAGGGGAAGATGTCCAATCCTTTCGAATGAATCTGGAAGAGGCAGTTCGTCAGCATCCCCTCATAACAGTGCATCTTGGTGTGGAATTGACTTTCGTGAGCGGTTTTGTCGGCAACTTTCGCACCACCCTCACCAGTGTAAGCACCGGCCAGGAAGCAACGACCATCGATCACGGGGCGGTGGTGGTTGCCACCGGCGGCGTGCCCTATCGCCCTAAAGAATACCTCTACGGCGAAGATTCGCGTGTTTTCATGTCTCATGAACTGGACGATTTGGTTGTTAGCAAAGACCCCATGATCACCCAGGGGAGTAGCGCTGTCTTTATTCAATGCGTGGGCTCAAGGAATGACGAACGTCCTTATTGCAGCCAAATTTGCTGTTCCAATAGCTTGATCACCGCTCTGAAGATAAAGGAAATAAACCCGGAGATGGATATCTACATCCTCTATCGGGACATACGCACTTACGGGCTTAAGGAATCACTCTATACCGAGGCCCGGGCCAAGGGGATCATGTTCATCCGGTATAGCTTAGAAGATCCTCCTACAGTGACCGTAGGAAAAGAGGGGGAGCTCGTGGTCGAGGTGATCGATCAAATGTTGCGGCGGTCCATATCTATACAGGCGGCTCTCATAAACCTGGCCACAGCCATGGAACCGGCTGCAAACGAAGAGATAGTCCGGCATCTCAAAGTTCCCCTCAATCAAGACGGTTTCTTTGCCGAAGCGCATGTCAAGTTGAGACCGGTAGACTTCGCCACGGACGGTATTTTTGTTTGCGGCATTGCCCACTACCCAAAAGATATCGAAGAATCGTTGGCTCAGGCCATGGCGGCGGCGGCGCGAACCGTGTCCTTATTGGCCAAGAAGACCTGGGTGAGCAGCGCTCTGGTGGCACACATCAATGAGGAAACCTGCGTAGGGTGTCAGGGGTGTTTAAACGGTTGTTCCTATGGGGCCATCGACTTCCTCGCTGATAAACACATCTGCCAGGTAAACATAGCCATCTGTAAAGGTTGTGGCGCCTGTGCCGCGTCCTGTCCTTCCGGCAGTGCGCGGCTGGCAGGTTTTGCCCGCCAGCAACTCAACGCTCAGATAGTTGCATCGATGAAAGGAATCTAGCTAAGGGGGAGAGAACATGGCGGATTTTGAACCCAAGATTTTAGCCTTCCTATGTAATTGGTGCGCTTATGCAGGTGCAGATCTGGCTGGCGTCAGTCGCTTGCAGTACCCAGACAACGTGCGGCCTATTCGAGTCATGTGCTCTTCGTCTGTTTCTTTTGAAAACATTCTGAAAGGTTTTCAAATGGGAATAGACGGTGTTTTCGTTGGCGGCTGACACCTGGGTGAATGTCATTACCAGTATGGTAATTATCTGACAGAGCAAAGAGTGTCTGTACTGAAGGATCTACTCGAATTTGTTGGCATTGGAGGGGAGAGGTTGAACCTGGTTTGGGTTTCAGCAGCTGAAGGACCTCGCTTTGCGGAGCAAATTACTAAATTTACAGAGAAAATTAGGGATTTAGGCCCTCTTAATTACAGTTCCCAGTGGCCCGTTCCTGTTTCTGGGGTGCAGGCTGAGAGTCTCGGAACGTGATATCTGATTTCCTCTTATGACAAGAACTCAAATGGAGCACCGCTAACCCTTAGGTTTGCGTGGAGAAGCAAGATGTATGATGCCATCAAGGACAAAGTGAAGGAACTCCTCACTACTGAGGAAATAAAAGGTTTTCTGGCTCTCAAAGAAGAAAATGGACAGATCAAACCACACCTCTTTGTTTCCCCCGATGAACTCGACCAACTGTCTATTGGCGATGGGGCGATGCCAGGTGACGCCCGCTATCCTCTCAGCAGAATCCTGACCACACTACTTCAAAACCATTCAGAGGCAAGCTTTGGCATTCTGGTTAGAGGGTGCGACCAGCGGGCCTTGAGGGCACTCGCCGCATGGAATCAGATCCCACTCGAACAGGTAGTGGTCATAGGGGTGGCTTGCTCTGAAGAGTTGGCTCAAGCGTGCAATTGCGGACTGCCCTATCCTGATGAATGGCTCGAAGGTGAACAGGTGGAACCAAAGGATCCCCGCCCGGTGGAGTGGGAAGAGAAAGACCTCCTGCAAAGACTCGACGATTGGAGAGCTGAATTCGAAAAATGCGTTAAATGTTCTGGCTGCCGAAACATTTGTCCAATGTGCTTCTGCAAAGAGTGCAGCCTTGAAAGTGCGGATGTGGTAACAAAAGGGGAAATCCCTCCGGACTTTCCCATGTTCCATCTGGTTCGGGCCCTTCATATGATCGGGCGCTGCGTGGATTGTGGACTGTGCGAAGAAGCCTGTCCAGCGGGCATTCCACTGAGAACGCTTTATAAAAAAGTCAATGACATCGTTGAGACTCACTTTCAATTCAGATCCGGAATAGAGCAAACTGAGCAGTCTCCCCTCCACAAAATAGTTGAACCACCAGCAGCAATTTGACGATGACAGAAATTTTAAGGAGTTTTGCATGGACTATAAAACCGTTTTGACCACCTGTGCTTACTGCGGTTGCGGCTGCGGTCTTTGTCTTGAGGTTTTGGACGGCCGTCTCATTGGCACCATTCCTTCCAAGACCAATCCCATCAATGAGGGCAAGTTGTGTGTCAAGGGCTGGAACATTCATGAGTTTGTCCAGAGCCCCCATCGGCTTACCAAACCTCTCATTCGCAAGAACGGCACGCTTACTGAGGCCAGCTGGGATGAGGCTCTGGACTACACCACCTCCAGACTCAAGGAGATCAAAGAGGCCCATGGCAGTGATAGCATTGCTTTTCTGGCCTCTGCCAAGGTGACCAACGAGGAAAACTATGTCATCATGAAATTCGCTCGAGCCGCAGTGGGTACCAACAATGTAGACCACTGCGCCCGGCTCTGACACTCCTCCACGGTGGTAGGTCTTGCCGCCGCCTTTGGTAGTGGAGCCATGACCAACTCTGTTGCCGAGATCGAGGATGCCGACTGTATTTTCGTCATTGGCTCCAACACCACCTCATCCCATCCTCTGGTTGCCACCAGAATCTTTCGCGCCCTGGAAAAGGGGGCCAAACTGGTGGTTGCAGATCCCCGTAGGATTCAACTCGCCTTGAAGGCTGACGTCTACGTCCGCCACAATCTGGGCACCGATGTGGCTTTACTCAACGGCATCATGCACGTAATCTTGAAAAACAACTGGCACGATCAGGCTTTCGTTGAGGAGCGCTGCGAGGGTTTTGAGGAATTCAAGCAAGTCATAGATAACTATCCCCCGGAGAAGGTTTCTGAGATTACCGGGGTTTCTGCTGATGATATTGCCAAGGTCGCCGAATATTACTCCAAGGCCGATGCGGCCTCTGTTGTCTATTGCATGGGTATCACCCAACACACCACCGGCGTTGACAATGTAAAATCCCTGGCCAACCTGGCTATGCTCACCGGTAACATGGGCAAAGAATCCACCGGGGTGAACCCGCTTCGAGGGCAAAACAACGTCCAGGGCGCCTGCGATATGGGGGGACTTCCCAATGTGTATTCCGGCTACCAGGCGGTAAATGTCATTGACAATCAGACCAAGTTCGAGAATGCCTGGAATGCCAAACTTCCAGATCAAATAGGGCTTACCATTCCTTTCATGCTCTCCGGCCTTTCTGAGGGTTCACTGAAAGCGCTCTATGTAGTAGGGGAAAATCCCATGGTGAGCGATCCTGACATTGGCCATGTGGAAAAGGCACTGAATAACGCCGAGCTCTTGGTGGTCCAGGACATTTTCCTCACCCCGACCGCAGAGATGGCTCACGTGGTGCTGCCGGGAACCACATTTGCGGAAAAGGACGGCACCTTTACCAACACAGAACGGAGAGTGCAACTGGTGCGCAAGGCCATTGAGCCTGTGGGCGAGTCCAAGGCCGACTGGGAGATTATCCAGGACTTGTCCAATCGTTTCGGCTATGAAATGAACTATGAAAGTGCCGAAGATATAATGAGGGAAATCTCCACCCTTACCCCATCTTATGGCGGGATCACCTATGAGAGGTTAGAGGGTGAGGGTCTTGCCTGGCCCTGTCCGGATAAAGACCATCCAGGGACCAAGTTTTTGCACAAAGACAAGTTTGCCCGGGGTCTGGGACTGTTTCATGCCATTGAGTATCAGCCTCCTGCCGAGGTAGTGGATGAAGATTATCCCTTCTGGCTCAGCACCGGCAGGGTGCATGTCCACTATCATACGGGTACCATGACCCGAGTCTCACCTTCGCTCCATGCTGAGATTCCGGAAGGCAGCTTAGAGATGCACCCCGAAGATGCCCAGCGTTTGGGAGTGCGCCAGGGTGAGAAGGTGAAGGTTGCGTCTCGCCGGGGCGAGATCATCGTGAAGGTGACCCTGACCGATAGGGTGGACGAGGGGGTCTTGTTCATGCCATTCCATTTTGTTGAAACCTGCGCCAATGTGCTCACTAACCCGGCTCACGACCCCACCGCAAAGATCCCGGAATTCAAGGTATGTGCCGTCAAGGTGGAAAAGGCGGCGTAGGAGGGTGTTGGAAGGACAGTAAGCTAAGGATAGAAAATCCGAAATCCGAATATCGAAACTGGGGCCCCGCCCGCAGGGTGGGGACTCCGAAGGAGAAATTCGAAACAAATTCAAATTTCCAAAATCCAAATGACCAAAACTACAAAGTCAATAATTCATTAGATTTTGTTTTGAACATTTGAACATTTGTATTTCGGATTTGTTTCGTGCTTCGGATTTAGAATTTCGAATTTTATGACAGCTTCGCTACTGTCTGACCTTTGTAGTCTAGTTCGACCCATGTTTAACTCTTCCTGAGGAGGTTTGATGAAGGCAGCACAGAAGTGTCCAAATAAGGCAACTATTATAGTGCATGATTAGAGGTGTGCAACAGGTCCCTCCGGCCCACATTCATTCCAAATTATTATGTAATTTCGAA
>JASFGC010000047.1:0-15013 GCA_050123975.1 Syntrophobacterales bacterium
CGCCATAATGTAGGGGTTTCATACTCAACAGTAGCCGTATTGTCAACCCCAAAATCTTAAACAATCAATTACCGTAAGGCTATCTTGGACTCTCAAGAGGCATAAAAGAGGTTGCCTTAAACTCTGAAGGAAAGATTTTCGTTCGTGGTCAGTAGTCAGTTGTCAGTTGCTAAACCTGTTATAGAACATCTGCAACGGACAACGGACCACGGGCCACGGACAACTGACGGGACGCCCTGGCGTCTCTGCTGCGTTGACAAACCCTAGAGATTAAGTTAAAAAAAGTCCACCTAACTCCAAAGATCACTAGCCCGGATATTTCATGAATTGCTGTCGCGAGACCACGAAACTGGGAACCCGCTTGCGGGACTGAGCGGAGCGCAGCGAGCGCGAATTAGATGGACGTACCACCTGGTAACCACAGGGTGTTGGTTTCCGTACCTGAACGGTACGTCGCAGGGGCCAACACCCGAGGACGCCAGGAAGGACGGCCATATCCGTGGTCGCAGCAAGTTATTCATGAAATATCTGGGCTAGAGGTTACTGCCGGGGAATACGAACAAATTTAACACCGTCCCCCTAGTCAAGAATCGGTTGGTACTCTATGTCGTTCGAATGCCCGCAATGTGGAGAAATACTCGGTGAGTTGACTTGCCAGGCTTGCCAGCGCTCGCTCCCCGAGGGGAGCCGGTACTGCAATTGGTGTGGGGAGGAATTGGTTGATTATGCAGGGGGGCAGACAGGCCAAGAGGGGGCGCCAGCAGATGACGATGAAGGTCCAGTTGATTTTGCCAGCAGAAAACTTTGCAGCGATGGTACCTGCATTGGAGTAATTGGACCTGACGGTCGCTGCAAAGAGTGCGGTAAGCCGTACACCGGGGAGCCGGATCCAGAGGAGGAGCCGGAGGAGGAAAAAGAGGAGCATTGAGTCAGCACCATCTCCGCATAACACATCAATAGTGAGGCCCTAGATGTATGAACTGAAAATAATAACAGAGTTTTCTGCTGCACATAATTTGCGAAATTTTCGAGGCAAGTGCGAAGCTCTACACGGACACAACTGGAAGGTGGAGGTCGTGGTAAGCGGCAAGGAGTTGGACGACAGCGGGGTAGTCCTGGACTTCGCAGAAGTTAAGAGTGCAACCGGCGAAATCATGTCAGAGATCGATCACAAATACCTCAATGACTTACCTTTCTTCACAGAGCATAATCCGTCTTCTGAAAACATAGCCCGTTACATATTCCAGCGCTTGCGGGAAAAGATTGAAGATAAGCGGGTGCAGGTCAAACGGGTGACCGCCTGGGAATCGCAGGATGCTTGTGCAACCTACATGGGTGAATCCGCTGCCCCGGCTCGTTAGTGGCCAGCTGGCAGAGTACACTAGTCCAGAGGGTGAGCACGGGCAAATCCATATGATGATAACTAACTTCTTCTTGTGAGAAGTGGAGCACCTTCAGGGGGGGGCATGAGGCGAATACGAGGGCTTTCCAGAAAATCTGTTGGCTGGTGTGGCTGCAATAGACAGGTTTTTGGAATACTCTGGTGGAAACGTGTCATCGTCTTGGGTGGCTTTCTGATGATAATCAGCTGTGGCGAGGAAAGCGCGCCCGAGCCGCAGGAGGAAACAAGCGGCGAGATTGTTGCTGAGTCGGTGGCTGAAAAAGAAAAGCTTGATGCAGAGCCCTCAACTGGCCAGGAAGAATCTTCAGAGGCTAACTTGATAGAGCCAGCAACAACGGAGCCAGCGAAGACAGAACTAGTCACATCAGCACCAGACACGTCAGAATCAGCAATAACAGAGCCTGTTACGTCAGAGCCAGAGACGACTAAGCCAGAGACAAAAGAGCAGCTGCCGTCGGCTGAAATTCCTGGAGTGGCACTTACTCAGAAGTTAGTAGAGCTGTTGGATTATGAGCTAAATGGTCGTTTTTGGGGGTGGCGCCCCAATGACCTCCTTGTTGGGAGGTTTACAGACAACATAAACGAATTTCAGTTAGGGGTCCTGGAGGCGAGTCGCTACACTGCAAAAACGTTAAAGGAGAACTTGACTCGGTTAGACGACGCCGATGCGTATGATCACAATCTAGTGGAGGCTGTAGACCTGTTGATGAGCCGGGCCGATAAATTCTGGTTTCCATCCTCGGAAAGTCAATACGAAGAAGCCCTCGAAAATCTGCAGGAATTCCTTAACAACCTTCGAGAGGGTAAGAGCCACTTTTACTACCGCACTGAGAACTTGCAGGCTTTAATGGCTTCTTATAAGGATCTTCTCAACAACTGCCTAGAGAATCTGGTAAAACTGGAGGAACCGGATGGAACAGGTGTCAGCCACTTCCGAGCTGACAACTATTTTTACAATTGTCAAGGAGTAGCCCACGGCATGCATGAAATGCTTAGGATTGTGCGAGTGGATTTTGTGGAACAACTACAGACCATTGACGCTGTGGCGCTCATGAACAACATTGTTGAAGACTTAGAACGGGCCTCAGAGAGTGGCCCGTGGCTCGTCACCAATGGCAAAGATGATGGCATTCTGGCCAATCATCGCTATAATCTAGCCGCCCCCATTAGTTCCGCCCTCCACAGCATGAACACCATGCTCAGACAGTAAGAGTCTGTGACCATTGGGCCTGGGCTCGTATCTTTTTCCCTATTAACGAGACGACGCGGGGACGCAGAGAAACGGAGAGACGGAGAAAAATGCTTGCCTCACCGTCTCCCCGTGTCGCCGTTTCGCCCCTTCGTCCCCACCAGGTCTTGAATCTGTTGTGCTATTTGAATTCCTGCTTCTGAAGCTCAGCACGAAATCGTTCCACCTGTTCCAGGTAATAGGAACGATCGCCTGTTGCGGCTGCCAGAGCTTCCTCTGCCGTGGCTAAAGCCTCCCTTGTTTGACCATTGACGTGATACGCTTCTGCCAGGGTATCCAGGATATGCGGTTCTCGAGAACTGGCTGCCGCTTTTACAGCCAGTTCAAGGGCCCTCTCTGGTTGGAAAAAGGATTTTTCCTTGCTCGTTGCCAATACCCAGGCCAGGTTGTTCAAGATTTCAGGGTTGTCCGGTTCAAGTTCCAGAGCGCGATCCAGATGGCGTACTGCTTGTTGCGGCTGATTTCGGGTGTAGTAGAGGGTGCCGAGTTGCAGGTGGAGCTGGGGGTTGGTTGGCTCAAGCTGTACCAGACTGGCGAGCATTCTATAGTTTAACTGGTCATTTAAATTTTTGCCCACTACCCCGGTGTGAAACAAATAGCCGAGGGCCCCCACCGCAATTAACCCTACCAAGTAAGCAGTCAAAGCTCTCCTGAGTTTGAGGCGATGCTCTCTCAATAGCGACGGATTCCTGGCGGTAGCCGCAAGAAAGTCGACACGTTGTTTGATGCTGAAATGATGCCAACTGGGCACATCCCGGACGTTGCCGCTATGAAAAGCCACCTTTTCCAGGGCCGAAATAAGCGGAGACCCTCTTCCCATTACAGAAAACACATGAAGATCAGCCTGACGTTCGAAGTTGCGGATGAAAAAACCGAAGAGGAAGCGGAAATAAAAGAGGAGCAAAAGCAGCAGAGGAAGGGTGGAGAGCATGGAAATCAGGGTAAGAAACTCAGAGTCACTCCGTCTCAGAAGCGCTAACGGCAAATCGCTGGCGAGCACCAGCAGAAAGGAGAGGGTCGAGAGAGGATACGCAAGGACAAGGTAGCCCAGTAGAAATATAAGATAGAAGAAGAGATGTTTCTCTTTTACGTGACCCAGTTCATGGGCCAGGACTGCCCGCAATTCATCTTCGTCGAGAATATTCAGGAGGCCTTCTGTTACCAGAAGATAGCGGCAGCGGCGATGGAGTCCCATAACTCCAGCAGTAATAAAGTCAGCGCCAGGACCAGGCCAGAGAACAATCTCTCGCACCTGAAACTTCTCGTCCTGACAAAACTTCTCTATGAGCGATCTGCGCACACCTGAGGTCAATGGTCGGCACCCCCACACACGTACCACAAGCGGCGGGGCAAAAATCATAAAGATGACTAGTAAGAGAGCAAAGAAAAGGACCTGCCCCAGAGGTGTGTTGAGTTGGTCGTGAAGGGCGCCGACAGGGAGGAGCTGTAAAAGATCAAAGCTGCCCGAGATAAGTAACCAGGGCAAAATGATGGCAAGATTAAATTTGAGATTGGCAGCTATTATGGCAGATGGTGAGGAGGTGCTGGTAGAGAAGTGTGCATAGCATTGATAACTGTAAAACCAAATAATGATCAGGTGCAGGAGAAATAAGGCTAACGCCGCCACCCCTTGCAGGGTAAAACTACCCCTAATGAGGGCGACTGAGATCAGATAATATTTTATGTCGAGCAGATAGACAGCAAGACAAAAAAAGAGGAAAGCCAAAAGCGATTGTCGGCTCACGGTTCGATGATAGAGGACGGCCAGATGCGGGCCGGTTGAAACGGCCGACATCCTTACTGCCAGCCGTCTGAAGACCTGCCTGTTGATAAGGGCAAACAGTGAAAGTAAGGCAAGACTAGCGAGAAGAGTGAGAGAAAGAGAGAGGTGTGGAGTCGGCGACGGCTGCTGGGTGGAGAAGATAAGCAGGACAACTATGAAATATATGAAATTGGTATACATTCAAAAATGTCAGTAGTCAGTAGCCAGAGAGGCATAGGGCTCAAGGCTCAGGGCGCAAGGAAAAGATTTTGTCTTCTACTGCCTTTAGCCTTAGGCCTTGTGCCGTGCGCCCTTCATCAATCTACAATCTCAAATCTTCTATCTCCCGCTTCAGGGTTCTGGAACATGTTCCAGAATCCGCTCGATTGCTTGTTGATCTTCGGCAGTCAAAGGGTGTCCATTTTTCTGGACCAACTTCCAAGCAGCTAGTACTGCCGGGATGATGCGGGCGGGAGCGTGATCATAAAGTTTCTGCAAGATCCGGACCCGCTGTCCGCTTTCCCAGAGATGGCGGAAGCGACCTGCCTGATCCGGATAGCTGTCGTCTAGATTCAGGGAGGAGAGCGTAATGGTCCTCCATTCCTGAGGCAATAGATTGGCACCCACCGAAACCACACCACTAGCACTGGGTCGCTCAAGGAAACTGCGCTCCCCACCATCATAAATGAGAAAGTTGGGCTGACTGCGTACAGCCCGCTGGTAATTCATGCCTCGTCCAAGGTCACCACGATGCACAAGTCCTGCCAGTCGAGGCTCCTGTATTAGTTTTTTTAAAACAGCTGTGCGAATGTTTTTACGCTTGGTCTTATTTCCAAGTTTTCGAATCAAAAGAGGATCGTTGTCGGCGATGAGGTTGAATTCAGTGTCAGCAAGCAGATTACGGTAGTGCTCGGGTAAACCGCGATTACTGTGGTAAAAAAGTGGTGTATCTACCCAGGCGAGGGGGCCTTGGTAGTTAAGGTGACGGCAGACGGTTTCCAGTTGGCGGCAAATATGTATGGTCTGTTCAGCAGAGGTGCCGGTAATGCGAACCCAAAGAGGAAGTCCTGGAGGTACCAGGGTGATGATCTCCTCGAGCAGGGAGGAGGAAACCGGGCCGCAGTTATTTGTATCGGGACACCAGAACATGGGGTCCAACAATAGCCCCTCCACTGCCGGCTGTAAGTGAGCTATGAGCGGTTCAAGACCCAGATATAAACCACGGTTTTCAGGATTCGGCACCAGCGCCAACGAACAAATGAGACCTCTGGGTGTTACAGTCGGATTCATTAAATGAACCTAAATAGATCAAAGGTTTTGGTGCGAGCTCAGGATATCTCTGAAGGAGTCCTAAAATCCAAAATTAGAATATCGATATCCGAAACAAATTTAAATTTTCAAAATTGTCCTTCGGACTCCCCACCCTGCGGGTGGGTCCCCAGTTTCAAATGATCAAAACTTTAAAGAGCTTTTTTGAACCAGTTTCGTTTTGAACATTCGATAATTCGGATTTTGAATTTGTTTCGTGCTTCAAGCTTCGGATTTCGGATTTGTTTACATAGTGAACCTTATATAACCCTTGCCGAGGAGATCGTGGAGATGAATGATCCCGAGAAGTTCATTCTTCGAGCCGGTAACTGCGAGCACTGTGATTTGGTATTCTTCCATGATTTCCAGAGCGTCTGCTACAGAGCCTTTTACCTGGACAGTCTTGGGGTTCTTACTCATGATGGCGGCTACCGGCTTTTTCAACAGTTCCTCATACTTGCGTAAACCGCGACGGAGGTCGCCGTCTGTGACGATGCCGACCAGCTCAGCCTTGTCTCCGATCACCAAAGTTGCACCCAGGGTCTTGGCATCCATTTCTTGGATTGCCTCGGCAACCAGGGTATCCTTCTGGACTTTTGGAATACTGGAACCGGTGCGCATAATCTTCTCAATTGGCACTCGAAGCCTCTCTCCCAATGCTCCTCCCGGATGGCAGCGGCGAAAGTCCTCCAGCTGAAACTCGTGCCTGTTCAAGAGAGTTACGCATACTGCGTCTCCCAAGGCAAGCATGGCGGTAGTACTGGCAGTGGGGGCCAACCCCAGAGGGCAGGCTTCACGTTCTACCCCGGCATAGACAGTTAGATCGCTCTTGCGGCCCAAGGTAGATTCGGTATTGCCGGTGAAACAGATGATTCGAGTTCCCAAGTCCTTCAAAGTGGGAAGGATCGATGTCAACTCTTCCGTTTCACCGCTACTGGAGAGAACGAGGACGATGTCATCTGGGCTCACCATACCCAGATCGCCGTGCAAGGCCTCCACTGGATGCAAAAAAAGCGACTTGGTACCGGTACTGTTGAGCGTGGCGACAATCTTCCGTCCGACTATTCCCGACTTGCCAATGCCGGTGACAATTACTCGGCCGCGACTTTCATAAATCCAGTTTACGGCTTCTGCAAATTCCGAGTCTACCCGGTCGATGAGACCAAATATACCTTCTGCTTCAATGCGAAGCACATCCTTCGCTTCTCTAATAATTTTGGCTGCACCTCGACGGGTCTTTTTATTTTTAGGCCTAACCATAAAATCTTCTCACAGGTAGTGGTGGGAGACGGACACTTTATCAGCCGACCGAAGCACTCGTTTCCAAACAGTGCTTGTGGAGGTCATCAGCGAAACTGACCGGGTATTCTCCATTGAAGCAGGCGAGGCAAAAGCCAGCAGTGTCCATGTTGATGGCTTTAAGAAGTCCCTCTAGACTCAGATAGTGAATACTATCGAGTCTCAGGAATTTCTTGATTTCTTCAGTGGAGTGGGTGGCTGCCAGGAGTTCCTTGCGGGTGGGAAAATCGATGCCATAATAGCAGGGATAACGGTGCGGCGGACAACTCACAACCATGTGCACTTCCTGGGCTCCTGCCTCCCTCAGTGTCTTGACACGATTTCGAGTGGTAGTTCCTCGAACAATGGAGTCCTCAACGATGACCAGTCGCTTGTCACTCAAGAGCGGACGCACCGGATTGAGTTTGACTTTTACATGGAAGTCACGCATGGCCTGGGTGGGCTCGATAAAAGTACGGCCTACGTAGTGGTTACGGATTACGCCCATTTCCAGTGGGATACCGGAGGCCTCGGCGAAACCAAGAGCCGCATAATTGCCAGAGTCGGGAAACGGCATGACTATGTCGGCGTCCACCTGATATTCTCGGAAGAGTTCGTGCCCTTGACGTTTTCGGGCCAGGTAAACATTCTGACCAAAAATACTGCTGTCCGGTCGGGCAAAGTAAATAAACTCAAAGATGCAGAAGGCGGTGCGATCTTGTTCAGGGAGGTGTAGAGACTTGATCCCATTTTCGTCGATGAATACAATCTCTCCCGGCTCAACGTCTCGCAGGTATGTGGCTCCTATGAGATCCAGGGCACAGGTCTCCGAGGCGATGACGTAGGCGCTTTCGTCCAGAAGACCGAGACACATAGGTCGAAAGCCGTACGGATCTCGGGCACCGATGATCTGGTTTTCTGTGGCCATCACCAATGAATAAGCGCCTCTGATCTCATTCAAGGAGGTGATCAGTGCCTCTTCCAGGCCATGAACGAGTTGCCTGGCCATAAGATGCACGATCACTTCACTGTCCATGCTGGTTTGAAAAATTGAGCCCTGCTTTTCCAGTTCACACCTTAGGTCATGGGCATTAACCAGGTTGCCATTGTGGGCGATGGCGAGGCTACAGCCGGAGTGAGTAATGCAGAAAGGTTGGGCGTTGACGAGCACGGACGAGCCAGTGGTGGAATAACGCACGTGACCAACACCGAGATGGCCCTTCAGACTGGCAAGGACATCCTCGTTGAAAATTTCGCTCACCAACCCCATGCCCTTGTGATGGCGCATCAGTCGACCGTCACCAACGCTGATGCCGGCACTTTCTTGGCCCCGGTGCTGAAGGGCGTAAAGACCAAAATAGGTAAGACGGGCGGTGTCCTCGTGTCCATAGATGGCGAAAATACCGCACTCTTCCTTTGGTCTACCGTCAGGGATAATTATGGGGTGCGAGTGGTTAAACAAAGTAAGTACCTTGAATGTCTAAAATACACTATGATCTGAAATCCCAGATCCCAAGCACCACATCTCAGGGTTTCAGGTGTCGGGTTTCAGGTGTCAGGAAAAAGAAACATGGCAGCTGACACCTGAACACTGAAACCTGAAACCTTTGATTCTGCAATCTACAATCTTAAATCTGCAAATCTCTTTCATGATATTCCTGAATCGAGGTAACCTCCAAATCGCCGCTGCATAGCACAGCGATGGCCTGGGCAAAAGCTCTGGCACCGGCAATGGTCGTGGCGTATGGCAGATTATAAACCAAGGTGGCCCGCCGAATCAAATAGGCGTCGGAGGCCGTTTTTCTCCCGGTGCTGGTATTGATCACCAGGTTAATTTCCTCGTTCTTGATATGGTCTATGACATGAGGACGTCCCTCACTCAGTTTTGCCACCTTACGGTTATGCACTCCATGCTTTGTCAGGAAATCGGAGGTTCCCTCAGTAGCATAGATGCCAAACTCTATCTGGGCGAAATCCCTGGCAACGGGAAGAATGGCCTGCTTGTCCTGGTCACGAACGCTAATAAATACATTCCCATTCAATGGTAAAGAATACCCTGCCGCCAGTTGGGCCTTTGCGAAGGCCATACCAAAGGTCCGGTCAATTCCCATTACCTCGCCGGTGGATTTCATTTCCGGGCCTAAAAGGATATCTACGCCTGGGAAACGAATGAAAGGAAATACCGACTCTTTGACCGCGAGGTGAGTCGGTTCTATCTCTCGAGTAAAACCAAGTTCGGCGAGGGTCTTTCCCAGCATAATCTTGGTGGCGAGCTTGGCAAGAGGCACACCAATTGCTTTACTTACAAAAGGTGCTGTTCGAGAGGCCCTGGGGTTTACCTCCAGCACGTAAATTAAATTGTCCTTAACTGCGTACTGTATATTCATGAGACCCACCACCCCTAATTCCTGAGCCAGGGCCTTAGTCTGAACCTTGATCTCCTCGATGAGTTCCCGGGAAATACTGATGGGAGGGAGTACACAGGCGCTGTCACCAGAGTGGATCCCTGCTTCCTCAATGTGCTCCATGATGCCGCCAATTACGGTGGTTGTACCGTCGGAAATGGCATCCACATCTATTTCTATAGCGTCCCGGAGAAATTGATCCACCAAGATGGGATGGCCAGGGGAGACATGGACCGCCTCATGAATGAAGGCTTCCAGTTGTTCTTGTTCGTAAACGATTTCCATAGCCCGGCCACCCAAAACGTAGGATGGCCGTACCAAAACGGGGTAGCCAATTTTAGTTGCCGCCTGGAGAGCTTCGGAAGCGCTGGCGGCAATAGCATTTTTTGGCTGTCTCAGCCCCAGTTTCTTTATGAGGACTTGGAAGCGCTCCCGGTCCTCGGCCTGATCGATACTGTCCGGGGTTGTGCCAATGATGGGGGCACCAGCCCTTGCCAGGGGAACGGCGAGGTTCAAGGGCGTCTGGCCACCGAACTGGACGATGAGGCCGTCTGGTGACTCCCTCTCAATTATATGAAGAACGTCTTCGTAGGTCAGGGGCTCGAAGTACAGTTTGTCCGAAGTGTCATAGTCGGTACTAACTGTTTCCGGATTGGAATTTACCATGATCGACTGTACCCCCTCCTCACGCAGGGCAAAGGAGGCGTGAACACAGCAGTAATCAAATTCTATACCCTGACCGATTCGGTTGGGACCGCCCCCCAGGATCATCACTTTTCGTACCTCGCCAGGCTGTGATTCATCCTCAGACTCATAGGTGGAATAGTAATAAGGGGTATATGCTTCGAATTCAGCTGCACAGGTATCCACCAACTTGTAAACTGGAACGATATCAGCCTGTATTCGGCGGTCGCGGATGGTATGGTCATCCGTACCCGTAAGTTCCGCCAAGCGACGGTCGGAAAATCCGTATGCTTTTGACTGTCGCAAGAGGTCATCGCTCAAAGGTTGCTGACGGAGATGAGTCTCGAAATCCAGAATTTGCTCGACGTTGTAAAGGAACCAGGGGTCGATCTTGGTGAGTTGGTGAATTTCTTCCAGTTCTATTCCTGCCTGCATGGCCGCGGTGAGATAAAAGAGTCTCTCTGAGTTGGGCTCGCGCAGCTTTTGGCGAATAAGATTCAAGTATTCCGGGCTCGTGAGAGACTCGGAAGATAAACCGCTGTTCATGGAAAAACGGCCGATTTCCAGGGAGCGTACTGCTTTCTGCAGGGCTTCCTTAAAGGTGCGACCGATAGCCATGGTCTCACCCACCGATTTCATTGTCGTGGTAAGGGAATCAGGAGTTTGAGAAAATTTTTCAAAAGTCCAGCGGGGGATTTTCACCACGCAATAGTCAATAGTAGGCTCGAACGAGGCCCGCGTTTCTCGGGTTATGTCGTTGGCGATTTCATCTAGGCTGTAACCAACAGCAAGTTTGGCGGCGATTTTTGCGATGGGGAAGCCGGTGGCTTTGGAGGCAAGGGCGGAGGAGCGTGATACCCGGGGGTTCATTTCTATGACAACCATCTCGCCGTCTTCCGGGTTGATGGCAAATTGAATGTTTGAACCGCCGGTTTCCACGCCGATTTCTCTGATCACATCGATGGACGCATCCCGCATTGCCTGATATTCACGGTCGGTTAATGTCTGAGCCGGAGCCACGGTGATGCTGTCACCGGTGTGTACGCCCATGGGGTCGAAATTTTCGATGGAGCAGATGATAACCACATTGTCCATGTGGTCTCTCATCACCTCCAGTTCGAATTCCTTCCACCCCAAAACAGATTCTTCCAGCATGATGGTGCGATTCAAACTGGCGTCCAACCCCGCGAGGGCCATATTTTCCAAATCTTCCCGGTTGTAGACCACACCGCCACCAGTACCTCCGAGGGTGAAGGACGGGCGAATAATCAAGGGAAAACCGATCTCTTCTGCCACCTGGCGAACTTCTCCCATGGAGCGAGCAATTCCACTGACGGGTACCCGCAAACCGATCTTCTCCATGGCAGCCCGGAAAAGCTCACGATCCTCTCCCTTTTTGATCACCGGCAGAGAGGCACCAATTACCTCCACCCCGTAGCGCTCCAGAACCCCCATCTCACCCACTGCTACCGCCACGTTGAGGGCTGTCTGACCTCCCAGGGTGGGAAGCAACGCCTGGGGTCTTTCCCGCTCAATGACTTTGGCCACACATTCGGGAGTAATGGGTTCAATATAGGTGCGCTGAGCCGTCTCGGGGTCGGTCATGATGGTGGCGGGATTACTGTTGATGAGAACGATCTCGAAACCCTCTTCACGCAGGGCCTTGCATGCCTGGGTGCCAGAATAATCAAATTCACAGGCCTGACTGATAATGATTGGTCCTGAACCGATGATGAGGATTTTCTGAATGTCTGTTCTTTTCGGCATAGATTTGGTTAGACTGAGATTAGTCCTTTATTACTCCCCGTGTCCCCGTTTCACCGCGTCTCCCGGTCCAAAATTCCGGCACATTACCAGCTTTTTCTCTGCATAAGGGTAAGGAAGTCGTCGAAGAGATAAGTGGCATCATGGGGGCCGGGTGAGGCCTCCGGGTGGTATTGGACCGAATAGATGGGCAGTTTCCGGTGCCGCATACCTTCAAGAGTCTGGTCGTTGAGGTTAATGTGGGTGAGCTCCACATCTTTCCCTTCGAGTGAGTCTATATCAACACAGAAGCCATGGTTCTGCGAGGTGATCTCCACCTTGCCGGTGATCAGGTCTTTCACCGGCTGGTTGCCACCCCGGTGACCGAACTTGAGCTTGAAGGTTGTGCCGCCCATGGCCAATCCTAAAAGCTGGTGGCCCAGGCAGATGCCGAAAATGGGAAGTTCGGGCAACAAAGAGCGAACCGTGTTGATGGCGTAAGTAACGGCCGCAGGATCTCCCGGTCCGTTGGACAAAAACAGACCGTCCGGCTCCAGGGCCAGGATATCGGCTGGCTCAGCCTGGGCTGGAAGGACGATGGTGTGACAGTCGCGGCCAGCCAAATGGCGAAGAATGTTGTATTTGATGCCGTAATCCAGGGCTACAACTTTGTAGGGGTGACTGCGTTCTGGCCAGACATCGACCGCGGTCATCCCGGACTTCCAAGGGAGCGGCCGCCTCTCTCCATCCCAGAGGAAAGGAGACGAGGTGGTGACTTTTTCCACCATATCACGACCCATCAAACCGGGATACCTTTGCACCTTTTGCAGCAGTTCCTCAGGATTTCTATCTCCGGTTGCTATGATGCCCCTCATGGCACCCGCGGTGCGGATGTGTTTTGTGAGGGCCCTGGTGTCAATTCCTTCAATGCCGAGAACTTGTTCTTTCTCCAAGAACTCCTTGAGGCTTTTCTGGCTTCGCCAGTTACTGGGATAGGGCAGGTACTCGCGGACTATGAACCCCTCAACTTGGATTGCTAGCGATTCCATATCTTCATCGTTGATCCCATAATTTCCAATGAGGGGATAGGTCATGGACACTATCTGGCCCTTGTAAGATGGGTCGGTAAGCACTTCCTGGTAACCCGTCATGGCAGTATTGAAAACCACTTCACCCAGGGTCTCGCCCTGGCCGGCGAAGGTCTGCCCATAAAATGTCCGTCCGTCCTCCAAAACCAGGGTGGCGCGGGGTTGGTTAAAACTTGCCATGATGGAATGTTACCTCAGTACCTTATCGGCTGACCGAAGACCGGGCTCACGAGTCACTCAAGATAATCGTTTTAATAAGGTAAGGCAAGCATTTTAGGTGAGCAAAAAAACCTTTTCAGTAAGGCTAATTTTTACCCTTGCATGAACAGCAAAACTTAACCCGGATGTTCTGCCATATTTCGGACCAGGGCGAGTTCTTCAGGCGTGTCCACACTGACGGAATCATGAGGGGTGATGACCACGGATATGGGGAAGCCGTGCTCTAAAGCGCGAAGTTGTTCTAGCTTTTCCTGCCTTTCCAGAACACCCGGCGGAAGCTTGGTAAACTCCTGCAAGAATCCATTGCGGTAGCCATAGAAGCCAAGGTGCTTATAGTACTGGGGCGCAGACGATGCCTCAGTAAAAGCTGGAATTGGAGCTCGGGAAAAATAGAGAGCCCTCCCTTCGGCGTCCAGGACCACTTTGACAACTGCGGGGTCATGGAAATCATTGCTATCTGTGCCAGGATGTGCAAGGGTGGCCATGTCCACCTCAGCCTTCGCTTTCAGAGTATCCACGAGACTGTCAATCATTTCAGGATGGAGCAGGGGTTCATCCCCTTGAATATTCACCACAATGGCGTGGTCAGATAGCGTCAATTGGCGGGCAGCTTCAGCAACCCGGTCCGTGCCGCTTTGATGATCACCCGAGGTCATGAGGACTTCTCCATCAAAGCTGATAACCGCCTGCTGAATGCGAGCGTCATCTGTGGCCACCACCAGTCGTTGAAGGCTGGCCGCTCTGGCGGCACGCTGGTAAACGTGTTGAATCATGGGACGGTCCTGGATCAGGGCCAATGGCTTCCCAGGTAATCGTTGTGCCTCATAGCGGGCTGGAATAATACCGACCACGTCTGCCATAAGATACCCTTAAATCGCATAGCGCATAGCGCATGGCGCGTAGCGAAAAAGTAAACGGTAAACAGTTGCTGAGCGAGAGCATAGTTGCTTTGCGTTCACTGTCTTTACTTATTACCAAACGCTTTGCGCTCTGCGCTTAGCGCTTGGCGTCTTTCGATTAGGAGATTAAAGCACAGAGAGCACAAAGATCACAGAGAAAAGTTTTCCCAGACTGCAAAAAGTCTCATCTCCCTGTTTACACTTGACATTGCTGATTACAGAGGTAAGATAGGGGCAGCGTCGAACGCTATGTTCCCCCAATGGGGATTCACAGAATCACTCCCGATCTATAAACGCTAGAGTATCAATAATTTATTATTAATGCGAGACAGGCCCTGATGGAAGGAGGTGAGACCGCTAATTCGTAGGGTCAACTAATGTTCTATTCGTACAACCTCAAGAGATAGGAGAAATCTTATGAAGCGAATTGGATTATTTACTCTCATCGCAACCATTTGCCTGGCTCTGGGTCTGATGGTGAATCCGACTCCCGTGGTTGCCAAGACCACCTTTGTCACCATTGGAACCGGTGGTATCACTGGAGTGTATTATCCCACGGGCGGCGCCATCGCCAGAATCGTCAACAAGAAGAAAAAGGTCTACGGTATTCGTTGTACCGTGGAATCCACCGGAGGATCGGTCTTTAACGTCAATGCGGTGATGGCTGGCGATTTGGAATTCGGCGTGGTTCAGTCCGACCGTCAGTTCCAGGCCATTAAAGGGCTGGCTGAATGGAAGGATAAGGGCCCCCAGAAAGATCTCCGGGCCGTATTTACTATCCATCCGGAATCCATAACCCTGGTGGCCGCGGATGATGCCGGGATCAAATCGATCAATGACCTCAGAGGGAAAAGGGTTAACATCGGTAACCCCGGCTCCGGCCAGCGACAGAACTCCATTGATGGCTTGATGAATGCCGGTATCAACTACGAAAAGGACCTGAAGGCAGAGGGAGTCAAGGCTGCTGAGGCTCCCG
>JASFGC010000048.1:0-15003 GCA_050123975.1 Syntrophobacterales bacterium
ACCGTGGGTCCATCTCTCGGAAGAGACTCCATCCGGAAGGGGCTTATCTCCATGGCCGTGGGTGGTGTGCTGGTGGTGGCATTCATGGTTGTCTACTACGGCGGCTCAGGGATCATTGCTGACCTGGCCTTGATCCTCAATATCATTTTGATTATGGCGGGACTGGCTGCTTTTGGTGCCACCCTCACCCTGCCGGGTATTGCCGGTATCATTCTCACCATTGGTATGGCGGTTGACGCCAATGTTCTAATTTTTGAAAGGGTGAGGGAGGAATTGCGGCTGGGTAAAACACCCCGTGCAGCTCTGGACAACGGTTACAGCAGGGCCACCTGGACGATTGTGGACGCAAACGTGACCACGCTGATTGCCGCCATTGTCCTCTTGCAGTTTGGCACCGGTCCGGTGAAAGGTTTTGCGGTTACGCTGAGCCTGGGCATTGCCGCCAGCATGTTCACCGCCATTTTTGGAACCAGGTTGTTGTTTGATTACTTGTTGCAAAAAAGGCGAATGAAAACGTTAAGCATTTAAGAAATCGCATAGCGCAAAGCGCATGGCGCAGAGCGTTCAGAAGAATTTGTTTTTGCTATGCGCTTGGCGCTTTGCGCCGCGCTCTTCGTCACCCCCGTCAATGGGGCGGATCTGTGAAACGTACGGATAGATGCCGCTTGTTGAAATTGAGCGCGGATAGAAGAGAGGCAATATGGAATTCATTAAACCGGACATCAACATTGATTTTGTTGGTCGGCGTAAGTTTGCTTTCATTCTGTCACTGGTACTGATTCTCATCGGACTTACTGCCCTTATCTGGCGCGGCACGAGTCTTTTCGGCATTGATTTTGCCGGCGGCACCCTTGTCCAATTGAGGTTCAGCAGCCCCACCAATGCCGACAAGATTAGGGAGGGGTTGAAGCCCATAGGGTTGGATCGTAGCGCTATCCAGCACTTTGGCGGTGAGGGAGAAGATGTATTTCTCATTCGCACCGATGTATCCAGATCAAAGCTGGCCAACCTCAGCAAGGAGGTGAAGGACAATCTGGAGCGGATCTATGGTGAAAACACAGTGACAGTTGAAAGGGTAGAGATGGTGGGACCAAAGGTGGGCAAGGACTTGCGCCAAAAGGCGCTTCTAGCCATCTACTACGCACTGCTTCTGATCGCCATCTACATTTCGTGGAGATTTGAGCAAAAGCTGATGCCGGCGGCCATTATGGCCGGAGCGTTATTTCTGGGAGTATGGGGGCTGCGCCAGGTGGGCACGCCCATCCCCATGCTCATCGTGGCGGCTCTGGTGATCACCATGGTCTGTTGTTGGTTTCTGAAACTCAAGTTCGCCCTCGGGGCGGTGAGCGCCCTCATCCACGACGTGATGATTACCGTGGGCGCCTTTGCCATTGCCAACAAGGAATTTGATCTTACCGTAGTAGCTGCCCTGCTTACCATTATCGGCTACTCTCTCAACGATACCATTATCGTTTTCGATCGGATCAGAGAGAATCTGCGGAAGGGCAAACGGCGTGAATTTGCCGAAGTAGTCAACAGCAGCATAAATCAGACTCTCAGTCGTACCATTCTTACCTCAGGAACAACTCTGGCTGTGGTAACCGCACTTTTCATCCTTGGTGGTGGGGTGATTCATGATTTTGCCTTTGCCCTTATTGTGGGAGTGGTGGTGGGCACCTATTCATCCATCTTTGTTGCCAGTCCAGTACTGATTGCCTGGGAAGCCAAGTTTGCCGGCATTCGAGTGCGAGCCACGGCGAAGAGCTAGAAAGCGCAAAGCGCAAAGCGCATGGCGCATAGAGTTAAGGCTATCTATGTTCCAAAGAGGCACTGTATATCACCGCAAACACAAAAGGTCGTAAAGGGCACTCTGAGAGAGGAATGCTCAAGTGGTATTGGCTGTGGGAGCTTTGAGCCGCGGTCTCTTTTCTTTGGTACATGAAGCCACGTGTTTAACCATAAGGGGCACTAAGAGCCAAATAGCATTCTAATATTTTCTTTGTGTACTAGGTATCGTCAAAAAGCGCAGAATCATTCACAAACATAGACGAAATGAAACGTAGACCAGGTTTGGCCCACATTCGGTAAATTACTAAAGACTAATCATATCAGGGGAATAGAGTAGATAGGTCAACTTCGGTCCTTGGCAGGTATGCTTTTTGCTAAGTCATCATGGTTGACACATAGAAAAAATGCGTGTATTGGTCACAGGTTAGAAGACCAGAGATAATTAAGGTAGCTGTCAAAAATCCAACGCCCCCGAAACAGAGGAGAGGTTAACCGTGAAACGAACAATCCTTATCTGCTTGATGGTGGGCACGTTGCTCTTGGCTTTCACGCACACCCCCCACGTGGGGGCCCAAGAGGCAACTCCTTACGGCCAGACTGACCGAGAAACCTATATTCATGTGGTTGTGAAGGGTGACACGCTCTGGGATATTTGCGAAGGCCTTTATGCCAATCCCTGGGTCTGGCCCAAAGTTTGGCAGATGAACCAGCACATCACCAACCCTCATTGGATCTATCCTGGTACTGAGCTGCGAGTCTATTATGAGGTGGCAGGATACTATGAAGAAAGCCCTGTAGTTGAAGAAACAGCAGTGGCTGAAGAAGCGCCCGTGGTTGAAGAGGTTACGCCACCGCCACCGCCTCCACCGCCTCCACCCAAGGTTCCCACCATGACCTTCGCTGAGATCGATCAGGTGGGATTTATCACTCCCTTTATACCGAAAGGGCAGGGTTTCATTCTGGGCGGAAAGCGTCAGAGAACACTGATTGGTGCGGCCGACAAGATATACGTACAGTTCCATGAGGGAGTCCAACCCGAAGTGGGTGACCGGTTCTTCGTTTTTAGAACGTCTTTACTCATCCAACACCCCGTCACCAAGAAAGACGTGGGATACCTGAACAGAATTCTGGGTGTTCTAGAGGTTGCCCAGGTGGCGCCGGACCATGCAAAAGCTATGGTTATCAGTTCTTTTCAAGACATGACTCCCGAAGATAAGTTGATGCCCTATAAGAATAGGTCTGAGGAGATCACTCTGCAACCAGGTGATGAACCCATAGAGGGTAACATTATTCTCGCAGAGTGGGACACATTCCTCATAGCGCAGCGCCAAATTGTTTTTATTGATCTCGGATCAAATGACGAGATCAAGGCAGGACACCGCTTTGAAGTTTTTAAAGAACCAAAAGCAGTCACTTCTCAAGACGAAGAAGTCGTCCTCAGCATTCAACCAATCGGTGAGTTGCTGGTCTTGGCAGTGGAGCAGGAGACAGCCGCGGCTTTAGTTACTGAATCTTTGGGCGAGTTTAACCCAGGAGAGCGCGTAAGGCTCAAGACCGGAGAGTAGTCGGCCCATCCGCCATAAGCATTTCCTGCGGGCCATGGAGCTGGGAATCCAGCTTGCATGGCCCCTTTTTTAATGAAAACTCAATGAATAATGCAGGTTCATTATCCCTAATCCAGAAGGGCAGATCTGGAGCTTGTAGGTAATTTTGTTATGGATGCAGATCTGGGCTGGCTGGCGTTAACTCTCGTGCCGGGCATAGGTGCCAGGACGTTTCACCGCTTGATTGAGCGTTTTGGTAGCCCTGAGCGAGTATTCAGCGCTCGCCGGAGTCATCTGGAGCAGGTTCCGGGATTAAAGAAGGGGTCCATTGATGCCATTGGATCTCAAGCGCTCAAAGAGACTGCTGAGAAGGAAATGCTTCGTCTCGGTTCCCTCGGCATTGGCACGATTCAATGGGGCACAGAGGAATACCCTCCGTTATTGTCGAACATTGCGGACCCGCCCCCTCTTCTTTATGTGAAAGGTACACTGTTGCAAGAAGATGAGCGGTCAGTGGCTGTGGTAGGGTCGCGACAGGCATCAGCTTACGGTCTGAACGTTTGCAAGAAACTCTGTCGTGAGTTGGCATGGCAAGGCTGGACCGTGGTGAGTGGCATGGCTCGTGGTATCGATAGTGCTGCCCACCTGGGAGCCTTAAAAGGGGGTGGCAGAACCATAGCAGTGCTGGGTACCGGTATGGACGTGGTGTATCCGGCGGAGAATCGAAAGTTGTCACAGCAAATTGCTGCCTCAGGAGCAATCATCACTGAATTCCCTTTGGGTACTCCCCCAGAACCAGGGAACTTTCCAGTACGAAACCGGATTATCAGCGGCCTCTCTTTGGGGGTGGTGGTGGTGGAAGCTGCAGCAAGAAGCGGATCACTCATTACTGCCAGAATGGCATTGGATCAGGACCGTCAGGTTTTCGCCGTACCTGGCCCCATTGACCGACCAGGAGTAGAGGGGACTCATCGTTTGATAAAAGAGGGGGCCAAGTTGGTGGAGAGAGCAGAGGACGTTATTGAAGAGCTCCTACCCATGGTCGCTGGCAGGTCTCCAATTGAACCGGTAGTGAGAAAAGATTCTCCGACGAGTTTGCATCCTGAACTGAGTGAGAGGGAGAAGCAGCTTTGGGAATTACTGGGCATGGATCCTGTGCACATCGATGCCATTGCTCGTCAATTAAAATTTAGTGTCTCCCAAACAGCTGAACTGCTGTTGCGCTTGGAGATCAGAGGGCTGGTCAAACAGCTCCCGGGTACTTTTTTTACTCGAGATTTTCACAGTTAGCTGGCCAGTTTCATTTTCGTTGTTATATTAAGACCGCTGTTCATCTTTTACCATAAAGGAGAAGACGGATATAACGCAGAGCACATGGCGTCAATTCGTCAAGTCGTCGATTTTTGGTTATAGGTAATAGGTTATGGGATGTCCATCAGCTACAACCTATTACCCATGACCTATTACCTTTCGTGACGTTGGACAATATGCTTTGCGCATATGTGATTTTTGTGGTTCAAAACAATACGTTTTTCCTACTACGTAAGAAAGGATCGAGGATACTGAATGGGCAAGTCACTACTCATTGTTGAATCCCCCACCAAAGCGCGAACCCTCAATCGCTATCTTGGCGATCGATTCGATATTCGAGCTTCCGTGGGACATGTTAAAGATCTCCCCGCGAATGAGTTGGGAATCAATATCGAGAATAAATTTGAGCCGCACTATCAAGTAATCAAAGGCAAGGAAAAAGTCATTCGCGAATTGAGAAAAGCGGCTAAGCAAGCTGACAGTATTTACCTGGCGCCGGATCCTGATCGGGAAGGTGAGGCCATCGCTTGGCACATTGCCGAGGAACTGCGTTCTTCTCAGAAGGAGATTTACCGAGTTCTTTTCAACGAGTTGACCCGCAATGCCATTGAAAACGCCTTGAAGCAACCAGGGGAACTGCACCAGCAGAAATTCGAAGCCCAATTGGCCAGGAGGCTGCTGGATAGGCTGGTGGGCTATCAGATTTCCCCCATTCTCTGGGACAAAATCCGGCGTGGTCTAAGCGCTGGGCGCGTTCAATCAGTGGCTCTCAGGCTCATATGCGAGCGGGAGCATGAAATCCTGGCTTTCGATAGTGAGGAGTACTGGACAATCACCGCCCTATTGGAAGGAGAGGTAAAGCCGCAATTTGAGGCGCGGCTGTGGAGAGAAGCTGGCAAGAAAGTAAAAATAGCCAACCAAGAACAGGCGTCCGCCTTGGTGGCGGTCCTCGAGCAAGCCAGCTACCACATCGAAAAAGTTGAGAAAAAGAAACGAAGCCGCAAGCCTGCCCCGCCGTTTATTACCAGCACCCTGCAACAAGAGGCAGCTCGCAAGCTGAGGTATAGTGCGCAGCGGACCATGGCCGTGGCCCAGCGTTTATACGAAGGGGTTGAGCTGGGCAAAAAGGGAGCTGTGGGTCTCATAACCTATATGCGGACAGATTCCACCAGACTTGCCAAGGAGGCGGTGACAGAGGCTCGGAGTTGGATACTGGACAATATTGGGGCAGAGTATGTTCCCCAGAAGGCCCCCGTGTACCGGAGCCGCAAAGGAACCCAGGATGCTCACGAGGCCATTCGGCCAACCTCGGTGACCCGGATCCCGGAGCAGGTGGCTCCATATCTCAAAAAAGATGAGCTGGCACTTTACGAACTAATATGGAAAAGGTTCGTGGCAAGTCAAATGAGTCCAGCGCAGTTGGATCAGACTATCATGCATATTGCTGCAGATGAGCTCATGCTGCGAGCTAGTGGAACTGTGCTCCGCTTCCCCGGTTTCATGCAGATCTACATTGAAGGTTCGGACAACGGCCAAAATGGATTGGAAGAAGGGTCGAAACTCCCAGACCTGAAGGAGGGCACGTCTTTGAAATTGGTGCAGGTGGAACCCAAACAACACTTCACCCAGCCGCCACCTCGTTTCACGGAAGCCTCGCTGATAAGAGAACTGGAAGAGAAAGGTATTGGCCGGCCAAGCACCTATGCCAGTATTATGCAGGTGATTCAGAAAAAGGAATATACCATCAAGGAGAAGAGACGATTCAAGCCCACAGAGCTAGGGATGCTGGTAAATGACCTGCTGGTTGAAAGCTTTCCAGAGGTTCTCAATGTGGCTTTTACAGCCCAGATGGAGGCAAAGCTGGATCAAGTGGAGACCGGCAATCAGGGCTGGCTCCAGGTGATTGAAGACTTCTACCAGCAGTTTCATCAGGCGGTGGAACGGGCCCAAACAGAAATGATTGATGTCAAGCGTGAGGGGCTACCGACAGAGATTGACTGTGAAAAGTGCGGCAAAAAGATGCATATTCGTTGGGGTAAGAACGGGTTGTTTCTTGCCTGCTCCGGGTATCCAACGTGCAAGAACAGCAAGAACTTAGCTCGCGACAGCAAGGGCAAGATTCAGGCGGCGGAAGAAGGGGATGTTCAGGGCACATGTGAATTGTGCAGTCGGGACATGGTGGTGAAGAATGGACGGTTTGGGCCTTTTTTGGCCTGTACAGGTTACCCCGAGTGCAAAAATACACGCTCGCTGCAAGACGAAAAGGGAGAGGAGAAAGAAAAAACTGTCCAATACACGGACGAAGCTTGCGATAAGTGTGACGGGCGGTTCGTGATCCGTAAAAGTCGCCAGGGTATCTCTTTCCTGGCCTGCGAAAACTATCCACGCTGCCGCAATACTAGACCCATTGGCACTGGGATTGCCTGCCCACAAACGGAGTGCGACGGGGAATTGGTGGAACGAGCGTCCAAACGTGGGAAAAGATTTTACGGCTGCACTCGCTATCCCAAGTGCCGATTTATCTCTTGGTCGCGACCGGTTGACAAAAGTTGTCCTACCTGCGGCAATGCTTACCTGGTGATCCGGAGCAGTAAGGGGGAAGAATACCTGGCTTGTCCGGAGAAAACGTGTAAATATAAAGAAAATCCCTAACGCAACAACTGACCACTGAGGTAATCGTAACCTTGGTACGATTCATGCTTTAAAGTGATCCAGGCACTATCCCTGGAGATCACTGGATGGAGTAGATCAAGGTATGAATGTGGCGAGTACGATTCTCGGGTTTTGGGTCTTTGCTGTGGGTGCGGCGGTGGGTAGTTTCCTCAATGTGTGCATCGTGAGACTGCCCAAAGGAGCCTCACTTATCAAGCCCGGTTCTCACTGTCCCCAATGCCAAAACGCCATTCGGTTCTATGACAATATACCCCTGCTCAGTTACTTGATTCTGCGAGGCAAGTGTCGCCGCTGTAAGGCGCGCATTTCACCTCGATACTTTCTGGTGGAAGGATTGAGCGGCCTTATGGCCCTTGCCCTTTTTCGGACTTTCGGACTCAGTGCGGAACTGGGGGTTTACTTCATTTTCTTTTCAGCGCTGCTCGCCGTGATCTTCATAGATCTGGATACGTACACGATTCCCGATGTAATTACCTTGCCCGGAATTGTTGCAGGCGTGGCAACCTCTTTCCTGCTGCCCCATTTTAGCGTCTGGCAGTCACTCCTCGGCCTGCTGGTGGGGGGCGGAGTGCTTTTTTTGGTGGCGATCGGTTACCAAGTCTTTAGAAAGCGTGAAGGTATGGGCGGTGGGGATATTAAGCTGCTGGCCATGATCGGTGCCTTCCTGGGGTTGCCGGGCGTACTCTATACACTCTTTGCTAGTTCTTTGGCAGGTTCTTTAGCGGGGCTTCTGCTTATGTTCAGAGAAAAGAGCGGGGGAGGCACCAGGATTCCCTTTGGACCTTTTTTGGCTTTGGGTGCCATGAGTTACGTTTTTTGGGGGCCGGCACTTATTGAATGGTATTTTTATAGCTTGGGGGGGAAAACCTGAGAGCGAAGCCTTGGGTGTTTGTTGATTTTGGCTGAAAAATGGGGAAACTCCTGACACGCGACTCCTTTGCCACGGCTTGCCTTGCGCATGACTTTAGCCATTTTAGCTCGCTTTTGTTCAATTTAGGCACTTATCTTGCTTACTATAGTCTCTAACTGATTGCTGAATGTCGGATACCGCAACCATTCATGCTCTCAGTTGAATGGACGGGTTTCCATGAAACTACGCCGCTTCTTCGTTGAGGGGGAGATCCTTGGCCCGGGAGAACGGCTAGTCACGGGGAGACGGGCTCGTCATCTAACTCGGGTCTTACGCTTGGGAGTCGGTGAAACTGTTGTGCTTTTTGACGGCAGTGGCATCGAATATCCAGCAGAGATCTTGGAGGTGGGGCGACAGCTCGTTCGGTTCAAGGTGGCGGCTGGCACAAGGATAGACCGGGAATCGTTCCTTGAGCTCGTGCTGGCACTGGGACTGTCCCGACCGAAAATCATGGACCTCATTATTCAGAAGGTCACTGAGCTCGGAGTGAACACGATCGTTCCAGTGAAGAGCGAAAGAGCCCAGAGGTGGTCCGCTGGTGAGAAAGGTGCTTCTCGACTCAATAGATGGGAACGCATAGCTCAGGAAGCGGCGCGACAGAGCGGCCGCAACCTGGTTCCGCGCATATCGCCACCGTCGGATTTTTCCCGGTTCCTTGAGCACCAGAAAGAAACAGGACTCAAGCTCATTTGCTGGGAAGAGGAGGAGAGTGGCACCCTGAGGACAGTCCTGGCAGAACATGCGGGAAGCCGTCAGGCTTGTGTACTTATAGGTCCAGAAGGAGGATTTTCAGCAAACGAGGTTGAGCGGGCTACTGCTGCTGGTTTCCAGAGTGTTTCCTTGGGCCAGCGTGTCCTGAGGACAGAAACTGCTGCAATTACAGTAATTAGCCTGCTACAATATGAGCTGGGTGACCTGGGTCTTTTACCTTGACCTATGGTCCGCTTCGGCTATACTGCCTCACAAAGGTTGAGACAAAACATACTCCTACTCCACCAAGCTTTTTCTCACCGGCAGGCGGGGGGGGGATGTATAAGGAGGGTACCATGAAATGCCCTAAGTGCGGCAATGTCAGTTTTGATCACCTTGATAACTGTATGAAATGCAGCAAGGACCTTTCGGCAGAACGAAATGATCTCAATCTGATGGATTTTAAGCCAGAAGTGCCTTTTCTCCTCGGCAGTTTGGTAGGGGAGATGCAAGGCGGTGGTGTCCAACAAGATCTCAGCTTTACTCAGGAGACCGAGATAGAGTTGGGGGGATTGGACATGGGCGAGCCCCCTGCAACAGAGGGATCTCTCGATATGTCAGGGTCGGAGGGAGCAGCTGGCCCAGGCTCCTCTGAGGAGCTCAGTCTGAGTGAGATTGCCATGGACGAGCTGGAGACCATTGAGGCGTCGGCCTTGGGAGATGCGGCAGCCGAAGAGTTGAATCTGGGAGATCTCGCGGAGTTGAGCGATGAGGGCGCGGGCCCGGCTGAAGAAGATGATGGATTTTTGGGGCTAGAATTTGAGGAGGGTGAGTCTGCTGCCGATGATTTTCCCGATCTCGAAGAGGCTGTGGATTTGGAGCCTGCGGCCGATCCAGGCGATGCTCTTGAACTGGACCTCAATGAAGATGACCTCTCGGCACTTGCCAAGGAACTCGAAGATCACCTGGATCCCGAAGAGGGTGACAAGAAGTAAGCGGTCGCCGATGGTCTCGAATGGGAGTTTGAAGACGACTAAACAGACAATATCAGCCGGGGAAAAAGAAACCGCGGCACGAGTGTAGCTGACTGGAGAGAGTTTTTCCTCTCGAGGCCCACCTTTGACAATAGAGAAAACCGCCAAAATTTAGCAAAATAGCATACCTGTTCTACGCACTAAGATTGCTCTGTCCACACCTTATCCCTACCTTCCGGCACTGGTAAATTTAAAAATGAAAGAAACGGGGAAACTGCTGAACTCTTTTTTCCTTGACAAAATCAAGAGTGGAGCGTATAAGACTGGCGGTGGAAAGCGCTAAGGTCAGATATAGTAATATCAAGTACTTACAAAGTACCAACCGAGTACCATAGCCGCTGCACAATCCTCTACCCCATATACAATTGAGGTTGTACATTATCGTGCCGAGGTAGCTCAGTCGGTAGAGCAGTGGACTGAAAATCCTCGTGTCCCCAGTTCGATTCTGGGCCTCGGCACCACGATTTTTCTACCTGTTTTAGGGACTTGGCTCACAATGTCAAGTCCCTTTTCTTATGGATTCTTCGCCCTTTAGGTGCTTTCGCTGCCAGATTGCTGCAAGGTCAAGGAACTTCCATAGGTCCGGTGCTCCTCGCTGGTGTGCGCTAAGCCGAGCGAACCATAACTATTGATCAGCCTCTCGCCGAGAGCCCCTGCCAGTCGTCTAAAGAAAGAAAGACCATTGATTGGATCTTTTTCAAGAATTCCCTGGAAATCCTCTCTATCTATCTTGAGCAGCTTTGTGGGTTGCAAACACTCTGCGGAGGCGGAATACCTATCGCGACCCACAAGGCTGGACCAGCCGAAAGCCTCGCCTGAGCGACTGACGGTGTGAACCACCTGCCCAGTATCTCGAGTGCCGAGCCGAACGCGTCCTTTGAGTAAGATATAAAAATGGCTGGCTTGATCCCCTTCATGAAAGAGAACATCTCCTTCTTCAAAAGATTGCTTTACGGTGAGGTCATATGTTTCTTTGACGAAATCCTTGTCCATTCCTCTAAATAGATCTGTCTGTTGGATAAACATGGTCCCCCCTCTCTGTCCTCAATTCAAAGCAGGACACTCCCCACAAGCATACATTTGTAGAGTCATTTTTTACGTCTTAAAAGATCTTTCCCATCCCAACAGAGACCGGGATGGCCCGGACATTTCACGAATCGTCTGCTGTGACCGCGAAACTGGGAACCCGCTTGCGGGACTGAGCGGAGCGCAGCGAGCGCGAATTATATGTCTGTCCTTCCGGGCGTCCTCGGGTGTCGGACCTTGCGACGTACTGTTCAAGTACGCCTCAGATCCAACCCCCTGCGGTTGCCCGGTGGCACATCCTTCTCCACGGTCTCGCGACGACAATTGAAGCTCCCTGCAGCTCGCTGCAGGGAATCTTCGAAATGTAAGGTACTTGTGCCATTTAATTGTAGTTCGCTCGCTAACCCCGCGGCAAGCTACGGGGAATGCGCTCGCTACAGCATTTTCATGAAACATCCAGGCTAGTAAAATTGTAACCTCCTCGGCAGCCTCTTGCCAGGCCAGATGCATGCACGTTTGGTCATACGGCTGTGGTGGCTCAACCAGTAAAAAAACCTAAAAGAGAAAGCAGTTAAGGAAGATGTATTTCTCAGGATTCCTGGGTAAAAAGAGGCGGCATGAAGCACGGGAAGAAGGGGTGATGGTGAGGCTACGCTACCTGAGGTTTAGGCAAACATTCCAGCTCCAAGTATCTGATACCTTGAGCTTCCAACAGATCAAATGGTGCTCTGTTGGAAGCGTTATGGGCCCATTTTGCATAACATTGAGGAATCTCCAACAAGCTGGTGGTGGTTAAAAAATGGTCTACCATCAGATTAAGACCGATACAGTGCCAGTGTCAACATAAAACTACTCTTGTGATAGGAATACTTTTCACCGGATAGTCCGTTGTCAAAAGCGCAAAGCGCATAGCGCATAGCGCAAAGCGGATGCGTAGATGACAACAAAACGCTCTGCGCTCTGCGCTTAGCGCTCTGCGGCGAATGGAGATTTAGTAAACGCTATTATTATTCAACACGGACAGCCAAGGTTAGTCCGTCTTTTTCTGGAGAGTGGTTGGGCAAAAAAGAGTACAAATGTACACAGCGCCAGTGATTGTCAGAGAAAATTGTTTGGTTGAACTCATGCGCTCCTAAGAAGGCAACGTTGTCCACCACGAGAAGACCACCCAGTCTGAGCCGTGAATGGCACCTCGATAGAGTTTCCTGGTAATCTTTTTTTTCAATATCCATGAAGATAAGATCATAGGGACCCTTTAGAGTCTCTAAAACTTCCGCGACCTCGCCAACCCTGACCTCAACTTGATCCGCCAACCCAGCCTTGGCAATGTTTTCTCTGGCTCTGGCCGCCATGGCCTCATCACGTTCAATGGTAGTCAGTATTCCCCCCGCATTACTGATTCCTCGAGCCAGGTAGATGGCCGAATATCCTGTGGCCGTTCCCAGCTCTAGGACAGCCCTGCAATCAATGGCTTTAGCGAGAATGTAGAGGAACTCCCCCACGACAGGACCAACTATGGGAATGTGCTCCTGTTCCGCCTCCTGTTCGATTTCAATAAGCAACTCGTCTCTGAGTGGAATGAAGCCTCGAAAGTATGTTTCTGGATCCGGTATCATGTCGGGCATTATCGTTCACCTCGTATCTTGGAGTGGTTTTCAAGTCCAGGTCAATTGTGGCCAGGTGATGGCAGGTTTCGGAGGTCTTTGGAGTTTTGGAGTGTTGGAGCATTGGAGTGTTGGAAAGAGTCTTAAGTATCAAAGATCGTTGTATTTCACATTACTCCATTACTCCACTACTCCATTGCTCCAGAATGGCAGAGGCCTCTCAGCGATGAGCGGTTGAACGACGTCAAACCATGCAGAATTAGGAAATCTTCACAAGTCAAAAGGTGTCAAGCTTTCGCAACCATTGTCGGTGACAAGTACAGTTTGCTCGAACTGGGCAGAAAGCGATCCGTCTTTGGTTACCGCCGTCCAGTTGTCAGCCAAAATACGGAGCTCCTTCCTTCCCAGATTAACCATGGGTTCAACAGTAAATACCATCCCGGGGACCAAGCGAATACCTTCCCCCTTTCTGCCGAAATGTGGCACTTGCGGGGGTTCATGAAAATCAAAACCTATTCCATGACCGGTAAATTCCTCAACCACCGAACAACCTTCCCCTTCTGCATATTGTTGAATGGCCCAGCCAATATCCCCTACCGTATTGCCAGGTCTAACCATAGCCAAAGCCACTTTGAGACTCTCCCTGGCCACCTTAACTATTTTCTGGGCCTCGGGACTGGGGCTGCCTACAAAAAAGGTCTTGTTGGCATCGGCATAGTAGCCGTTCAAGATGGAAGTCACATCCACATTTGCAATGTCTCCGTCTTGCAAAATTCTTTCTCCCGGGATCCCATGACAAATCACTTCATTTACGGAAACACAAACGGACTTGGGAAAGCCCCTATAGTTCAGCGGTGCGGGGGTTGCACCATTTTGAATGGTAAATTCATGTACGAGTGTGTTGATCTCATCGGTTTTGATGCCTGATTTGATCTGGGCCTCCACCAAATCAAGTGTCTTGAGGACTAATCCACCGGCCCGTCTTATCTTTTTAATATCTTGCTTTTCCTTTAACCTAATATTGTATTTCTGGGCGTACATTTTCTTGACGCTTTGATGTTGGATCTTACTCTTCCCCAAGCAGCATTTCTTGTATTTCATCCCACTTCCACAAGGGCAAGGGTCGTTTCTTCGCATTTTTTTCGCCATAGATTCCTCTGTGGAGCTCCAGCTACCGGTTCTACAGGTTCCACAAGAGCTCTGCATGTAACCTGGTTGCGCTCTGCAGGGTTCGTAGCTACCGTCTCATAACCCGACCCGCCATATTAGTTTAAAGGCCGTACCAAATATAACATGAATTATTCTGATTCTACAAAGACCTAACGAGTCTCCATTCGGAAATCATAGATTTCCGGATGGAGCTTTCAGCACTCAGTCCCGCCCAGGCGGAATCAGTCTAACCTATTAATTTTAGATGTATTTTGCTAACACCGTAGGTCTTGTAATCCCCTTCATTGACTTCCGCGAAATTTGGCAAGAAATATGCATAGGTTCTCTAAAGCTGAAAGAAAACGGAAGCCTGGCATTCAGTACAGCGTGGACAGCCGCCTGCAGCAGGCTCAAGCCGTACCTTTGCAGGAGACACATAGGACCGTTTCCATGAAACAGTGTTACCTTGCCTTTGAAATAGGATCCATGCAGAAGACCATCTATCCGTTGTTGGGACCAACAACTATTGGTCGGGCTGCGGATAACACGATTACCCTGCCAGATCCTATGACTTCACGCAATCATGCCAGATTAGTCGTCGCTGATGGGAAATGGGTAGTTGAAGATTTGGGCAGTGCCAATGGCATCATTTTCGGCGGGCAACGCCTAGAAAGAGTGGTTCTCAGCTCCGGAGATGTCTTCGAAATCGGCGGAGTCAGTTTTCGCTACATAGAGAAGGAAATCTCGGGAAAAAGCAAGCAGCTCTTTGAGACCGTGCAAATCTTGGCAAAGGAAGGCGGCGACCTGGATTTCCACCTTGCCGAAGACCAGAAAGAAACAGCCGCAGAGCCGAGCATACCCTGGTCTCAACGACTTCGGGATGCAGTTGCTGCAATTCCTTTTTTCTCACCTCTAGATGGCGATGAGAGGAAAAAACTCGCCGATGCTGCAACCCTCCACGTATTCAATGCTGGGGAGATGATTATCCGCGAACAAGATCCCGGACGCTCGATTTACGTCATATTGGACGGTAAGATTCGGGTGTTTACCAGAGATCATCACGGTGAAGAACTGGAGCTTGCTGTTTTAGGACCAAGCCAGTTTTTTGGTGAGATGTCGTTTTTGACCGGCAAACCGCGATCAGGTTCGGTGGTGGCCGTAGATACAAGTGTCATCGTCGAACTCAGTTACACCAGCATGAGACAAGTGGTCAAGGAACATCCCACCGTCAAGCAAGTATTGGTGGAGTATTACCAAGAGCGGTTGGGGAGTAC
>JASFGC010000049.1:0-14907 GCA_050123975.1 Syntrophobacterales bacterium
GAGGTTGGCTCGAGGAGGTGGGAGAGACCGCTGACCTTTACCGTCTCAAGCTAGAATTACTGAAAAAGAATGAGGATTGGTTAGTGAGAAGCGCACTCCTGGAACCGTTCAGGGGAGTCGGATTCAGTGGTTAGCACTGCACCCGTGGGTTAACCACAGAGACACAGAGAAGTGCTTCGCACTCAAATTCGAAATCCGAATATCGAAATCCGAAACAAATTCGAATTTCCAAAATTGGTCCTTCGGACTCCCCACCCTGCGGGCGGGGCCCCAGTTTCAAATGACCGAAACACATGACAAGTTTTTGGGAAATCTAAGTTTTGGACATTTGAACATTTGGATTTTGTATTTGTTTCGTGCTTCGGATTTCGGATTTCGAATTTCCAAACCTCCGTGGTGAGAAAAAAGCATACAGAAGGAATAAATATTATGGCAGAGAGTAAGGTTGAAATTATTAGATGGTCTGATGGTACCAGCCCGGATGAGGAGTCACTGAGAAAGATCCTCGCCGAGGAAGACTTACATGGTTATCATTGGTCAAACGGACCTGGCGATGTGTACAGCGCCCACACTCATTCCTTCAACAAAGTGATCTATGTTGTGAGTGGATCAATCACCTTTGGCCTCCCCGACTCCGGTGAGCAGCTGACCTTGCACATTGGGGACCGACTAAACCTGCCGGCCGGAGTAGCTCACAATGCTGTCGTGGGCTCAAAAGGTGTTGTCTGCCTAGAAGCTCATCGTTGATGTGGCTATTTCTTTCCCCACTTCCTCACCAAATAATCGTCTCGGCCTGACCCGTATCGGTAGATCTTGTATCTCAGAGGATTCTTTTTGTAGTAATCCTGGTGATACTCCTCAGCCCTGTAAAAAGGGGTTGCAGGTACGATTTCGGTAACGATTTCTTTGCTAAACCTGCCGGTGTTTTTCAGCTCTTTCTTGGAAGCCTCAGCCAGTCGTTTTTGCTCTTCACTGTGGTAAAAGATTGCCGTTCGATACTGGGCCCCGATATCAGCAAACTGCCCATTTTCCTGGGTGGGGTCAATATTCATCCAAAATACATTGAGCAGTTCCGTATAGCTTACGCGGGAGGGATCGTACAGGATTTCAATGGCTTCCGCATGGCCCGTTCTGCCAGCAGAAACTTGCTTGTACGTAGGGTTTTCTTTTTTGCCGCCACAGTAGCCCACCGTGGTGGATATCACTCCGTCAAGCTTGTCAAAAGGCGGCTGCATGCACCAGAAACAGCCACCGGCAAATGTTGCTTTCTCGAGCTTTTTTCCAAAGACACTCGACCGACTCTCCGCACCACTTGCATATGTAGTGCCGAGAAGGCCCAGTGCCAAGAACCCCATTAAATATATCAAGGTGAGCTTGTACATGAACAACTTCCTTTCTGTTTGAAATGTCATTTCTTGCGCAGTAATTACGCTTCTATTCCACTAATGATAACCACTACTCCCATCTTCTTCCAGCCCGACATAGCGCAGAGAGCAAAGCGCAGAGCGCAGAGAAAAAGTATCTTTCGCTATGCGCTTACCGCTATGCGCCATGCGTTCCGTCTTATTGGGTATGGCTCCTGACTGATTTGGGCAAAGAGACGGTAAAAACCATGTGACCTTCTTCGGATGTGTAGGAGAGAAGACCTCCCATGTTCTTCAGAAGACGGTAGCAGAGCGGCAGCCCGATGCTCTCACCGCCTTCAGCAAAGGGCATAAAAAGGAGTTCAGCATGCTTGACTGTTGGTTGGGAGGATGGATTCTTGAACTCAATGTAGAGGTCTTGATCACTCTCGAAAGTGCTGATGGATAAAACGCCACCATTGTCGATAGCTTCGGCCGCGTTGAGAATGAGATTGACAAAAATCTGGGTCAGTATGTCCGGGTCGGTGTAGACGTCGGACAGGTCTGGATTGAGATTGAGTTGGCAACTGAGTCCTCTAATTTCGGTTTCCGGTGAAAGTAAGCCTACAGAATCAGATATTATGCTGTTGACAGAACATTTCTGAGGGTGGATTTCTACGGGATGCAGATAGTTCCGTATCCTTGACAGCATTTTTTCCAAGCGTTGGGACTGCTGCAGGATGACGTCACACTCGGACATATCTGGAAACTTTTTTTGCAGGCGTCGGGCAAAGCCGCCCAAGGAGACGAGGGGATTGCGAATTTCGTGGGCTACCTCAGCGGCAATAGTACCCAGGGTATTAAGCTTTTCTCTCTGGACAATGGCTTTTTGTAGTCGTTTCCGTTCGGTGACATCATAGAAAACCCCGCTCACATATTCAATCTCGCCGTTTTTATCGCATACTATGTGGCCCCTTTCCTGTATCCAAAGAATTTCTCCACCTTTTGTTTCAATTCTGTATTCCCTTACATAAGACTTATTCGTCTTTAATGCCTGGATAAAAGCCTTCTTGGCAGTTTCCAGATCTCTTGCAACTATGACCTCAGACCACTTCTTTTTCCGAGAGTTGAACTCTTCCATTCCATAACCAGTAAGCGACTTTACTTTCTCATCCATAAAGTCCACAGACCAGTCTTTGTATCCCCTGTAGACAATACTGGGCATGGTATTTATGAGAAGCCGGTACCTGGTTTCGCTTTCCCGCAATTCTTTTTCAATCCTCTTGCGATCTTCTATCTCCCGCTTCAGCTGCTCGTTTGTCTGCAAGAGTTCGGCAGTGCGCTCCTGCACCCGCAACTCCAGTTCGGCGTGCGCTTTTTGCAGCGCCTCTTCCGCCCGCTTGCGGTCGGTAATGTCTGTGAGGACCCCCAAACTGCCGGTGAGCTGTCCATTTACATCGTAAAAGCCCCTGGGAGATATCAGTGTGTAGACCCTTTGACCGTCTTTTGCCCTCCAGTCGATCTCATAACTTCTTGCTTCGCCCCTTTGACGTTTGACTATCTGGTCCTGCATGAAGTCCTGGTAATCTTCATGGACAAATTCCATGATATGACGGCCGAGCATCTCCTCCCGAGAATATCCCAACATCTCGGAAAGTCGTTCATTGACAAAGGTAAATACATAGTTTTGGTCCGCCATGGCCAAGCCCTCGTTCATGGTCTCCACAAGCTGGCGATAGCGCTCCTCGCTTTCCCGAAGTGTCTCCTCAGCTAGCTTTCGATTGGTGATGTCCCGGAGCAGACCGTCGTAAGAAGCAAGATTGCCCTGCCCATCTCTGGTGGGAACCAGACTGTTACTGACCCATCGAATCTGGCCGTCCTTTCTGATAATACGATGTTCTATCGGTCTTGGTTCATGTCCCGACAAAATTTCCGCAGCCTGGGCTCGGACAATATTCTGATCTTCTCCGGGTACCATGTGAATCCAGAGGAAAGGATCTGCGTTGAATTCCTCCGCAGTGTAGCCGGTCACAGCCTCAGAAGCTGGCCCATGATGGGTTTCCGCAGGATGACCGTCTACTACCTTCACCGTGAACATGTAATCCGTTATGGCCTCGGTAATTCTCCGGTATCTTTCCTCACTCTCGCTCAGTGCCCTTTGAGCATACTTACTCTCGCTTACGTCAAGCGCAGTAAAGATAACACCTTGACCAAGGTCTGTGGGATCAACGGGCGTTGAACGCAAATGGACATCAATAACTCTGCCGTCTTTGCCTTTCCAGCGGGTTTCAATGGCGCCTATTCCCCTTTCTCCAATCTCGCGGTATTTCTCGCTACCTACCCGCTCAAATTCATCATCACTTTCGTACAAAACCCGCGCGCTCTTGCCTATCAACTCCTCTCCTGAGTAGCCCAGCATCTCGTTCATGTGATCGTTCACCCAGCCCAACACCCTGTTGTGAACCAGACCGATGCCTATGGGTGCAACCTTGAGAATGCCTCTCATGGAGGCTTCACTTTCCTTAAGCGCTTCTGCTACCTCTTTGCTGTCGGTTTCCAATTGGGTGTGACTTTGACGCAGTATGTCCAATTCACCGATGAGTTGTTTCTTGGTCTTTCTTTCGTCTTTCATCTCTGCACCTTACAAATAAAGAATCAGGGCCCAAAGGACCGGCTCAAGGCTCAAGGTACAGGGCACAAGGAAAAACAAAAAAGAAAACTTATTCTCTCCTTATGCCTTGCGCCCTACGCCTTGTGCCTCAAGCCTCTTCTGCCAGCAAAGCCATTCAACACTGACCTGGCCCTGAGGACCGGGTTTTCGATGTTGAACAAAGTGTATTTCCAAGATGTTAGCTGGACCAGCGTTCGCATCGGCTTGGTTGGGCTGGCTTCGCTGCCTACCTTTCCGATAGGATAAGGTACATTACAAGAGGAAGGCGCGAGTTTCAAGGGGAAGATTATCGAAAAAAGAAAAGAATCCGGACCCAAAGGACCCGGCTCAAGTCGCATAGAGCATAGCGCATGGCGCTTTGCGTCATGACCTGGCCCCAAGGACCAGGTTTTCGAAGTTGAATAAGTGTCACCGCTCGCAGGTGGGACTCAATGAGCCAGGTTCAACGGAATGTGAAACCTGTGGATTTGTCAAACCTTGACATTCGTAGGATAATCATCAAGGGTATTTGCACCCGGGTATTTCATCTCCAGTAGAGGTGATCGGTAAACATGAAGCTACACCTCACAGCTCCCGGCTACGTGCGGATTTTGATTTTTCTGCTGCTTTCCGGATGGCTTCTGCAGGGCTGCATGACTCCAGACAAAGATAATTCTGCCGTTGATTCGGGCTCCATTACGACCCACCTTGATAAGGTGAAGGAAGATCTCGATCCTCTTACCTTTCAAGCACCGGTGCCGTTTTCGGAATCTACCCAGGAGTATTTCAGATACTACGGCTTGGAGGTTGATGGCGCAGAGCATATCTTCGGGACGTTCAATGCGAGTGACAAGATTCTGGCTGCTCACATTTTCAAAGCAAAAGAAAGCAGAGGAACTGTGATCTTACTGCATGGCTATGGCGATCACACAGGGGTCTGGAAACATGTAATCAATGCAATGGTTGAGGAGAGGTACACAGTTGCCGTATATGACCACCCGGGGCATGGTCTTTCCAGCGGAGCTCGGGCTTCAATTGCTGACTTTTCTGAATATGTCGCTGGCTTGAAAAACTTCTTGAGAATTGTTCGTGGGCATCTTCCTGGGCCCTATCACCTGGTGGCACACAGCATGGGTGGCGCGGTAACGCTTGATTACCTCTTGACTGCAGAGCAGCCAGGTGTGGAAAAAGTTGTCCTCATTGCACCGCTGGTGCATTCTTCCTACTGGCATCTATCTCGGTTTGGACACTACCTGGGAAAGCATGTAACCGATTCCGTACCCAGAGCCTCCCAAAACGCTTCCTCAGACGAAGAATACCTCATGTTCACAGAAGAAGATCCGCTTCTGGCCAGAAGGGTCGCAATGAAATGGTTCAGTGCACTTGTCGAGTGGAACCAGAGAATTCTCAGCTATGAACCGTCCACATTGCCAATAAGAGCAATTCAGGGAACTGCCGACACCGCGGTTGATTGGGAGTATAACGTTACGTTTATCAAGGAAAAGTTTTTAAATGCAGAAATCATCTTTATTGAAAACGGCGGCCACCAACTGATGAATGAACCTCTGCCCATGCGAGCCAAGGTTATTGATCTTGTGGTAGATTATCTAAATGGAACAGTTGAGCAGTAGTAAAATTTGGACATTAAGGGAAAGACTTATGTCGCATAGAGCATAGCGCATGGCGCATAGCGTATAAATATAGGGAGCTGTGACATTGACAGTTTTTCGCTTTGCGCTCTGCGCTTAGCGCTTTGCGTCATGACTTGGCCTTAGGGACCAGGCTTTCAATTTTGAATGGCCTATTTAACATATGACTCCATGTAATCTTCAGTAATATGCGCTACTCAATTATCACAAATCCTGTCTCAGGTACAATGACCGCGGAGCAGAAGTGTGCTGCCTTGGCCCAAGCCGCGGAGATTTTGGATACCCAAATCCACGGGCTCGATACCACTACAGCTGAGGAATTCGGGCAATGCGCTCGGGAACTCGCCAGTCGATGTGATGTGCTCGTGACCGCCGGAGGAGACGGCACCTTTTCTGACATCATCAATGCTATCGATACAATCCAAACACCGGTTGGTTTTCTCCCCCTGGGTACCGGTAATGCCTTGGGCCACGCTTTACAATATAAAGGCGATCTTGCTGAAATTGCGGTGCGCATAAAAAACAGTGAAATTCGTCAATACGACCTCATCAATTGCGACCAAAAAAGACGTGCTTTTACCTCATCAGTGGGAATCGAGGGCACCATTATAAGGCTCAGACAGCATTATCTCGCCCGAGGTGGTACCGGCTTCAAGACATATTTCAGAGCCGTATTAAGATCCTATTTCAAAAACTATCAGCGAGCCAGCGCCACAATTACGCTGGATGGCGACACATTCGAGGTGGCAAATCTTTTGACTTTGATGGTAGTCAAACAACCATACTATGGCTTCGGAATGAAGGTTGTGCCCAGAGCCCGATTCGACGACCGACAGCTGCACATCCTTTGCGTAAGTTCCGGGCTCATTAAAACCGTTATTGGCGGGACGGCAGCATTTATCATCGGCAATCGAACCGGCGAATACCGTACCGGTGGGGAACTGAGTGTAAATTTGGATCGTCCACTGGTACTGCAAACCGACGGCGATGAAGGCTGGGCTGCTGACTCATTTTCTTTTACTATTCTCCCTAAGGCACTGAAGATTAAATGTTAGAATTAAGTCGTTTGTTGCTTGGTATTGCTGGGGGCTGCCAGTGAAACCGTCATTCCGGAAGGCGCGAAGCGACTATCCGGAATCCAGATAAGCCTAAAGCTACTGGATACCGGATCTCGACTGCGTCTCGTCCGTGTGACGGTTAGTTTCAATCTTCGACCATATTAACTGTTTGCCAGTAAGTGGAGGACTAATGGCTGAACCAGTGATCCTGGAGATTTTTTCCGACTATGTCTGACCGTGGTGCTACTTCATTACCGGGCGTATTGACAAGCTGAAGCAGGAGTACGACATCCATGTTAAGTGGATCGGTTTTCCATTGCATCCGAACACTCCAGAGGAAGGGCTAACCTTGGATGAGCTTTTCTCCGGCCGGGGAATCGACATTCCTGCGCTTCTTGAACATCTGAGAAGGGTCGCCGACGAATGTGGTCTGCCATTTGGCATGCGCGAGAAGACCTTCAATAGCCGCAGAGCCCAGGAACTAGCCAAATGGGCCGAATCACTGGGCCGTGGGGAAGATTTTCATATGGCGGTTTTTCGAGCCTATTTTGTAAATGGGCTGAATATAGCCAAGGTCCCGGTACTCACCGACCTCGTGGAGGCAATGAATTTAGATGGAGCTGAAGCGAAGCGTGTACTAACCGAAGAGACCTTCAAACAACTGGTCGACCAAGACTGGGTATACTCTCGAACCCACGGAATTACTGCCGTACCTACCTTCGCGGCGGACGGCCGGACAGTTGTCGGAGCCCAGCCTTATGAGGTCCTAGAAAAGCTCGTTGTAGCTGCCGGCGCTGGCCGAATGGGGTAGATTGTTGTCTGGAAAGATATCTGACTTGTGAGCAACAAACCTGAAGACATCCCGCCTGAATGGGAACAATTGGAGCTGGCTGGACTGAGCGGAACTCTCATGATTGTGGGTCCAGCCGATGTAGGAAAATCCACGTTCTCCCGCTATCTCTTCAAGCGCTTATGTGACCTTGTTCCCCACGTTGGCTATTTGGATGGCGATCCTGGCCAATCCACCTTGGGACCGCCAGGCACTATGACGTTGGCAGTGGCTGAGAATAAGGATAACACCTTCCCACCTCGGGGCCGGATGTGGCGAGGTTTTGTGGGGTCAGTATCTCCGGTAGGACACATGTTAGCTGTATTGACCTGTGCGGCCCGGTTGGTAGGTGCAGCTCGGGAAGCAGGCGTCCAGGCGGTCATCTTTGATACCACCGGTTTGGTAGATCCTGCCCGGGGTGGGATCTATCTTAAACTGGCCAAGATTGATCTACTTCGCCCAGCGGTTTTGTTTGCCATGCAGCGACAGCAAGAATTGGAGGCCCTGCTGATGCCCTTGCGCCGCAGCCGGCGCACACAACTGGTAGAACTTTCCCCATCCCCGGCTGCCCAAAGGCGTGATGTATCGGTGCGCAAGGCTCATCGTGCCACACAGTTCGGCCACTATTTCACCGGCGCCTCTCAACTGCGGGTGAATTGGACGCAGTTTGCGGTATTGCCGGCACCACGATTTAACCTCCATCGCCTGGTGGCAATGGAGGACGCTTTTGGATTCACCCTTGGCCTCGGTATTGTCCTGCAGATCGACCGCAGATACAGGCAGGTAACGTTGCACTCCCCCCTGCCCTCTCTCGATGGGGTCGACGCTATAAGATTGGGTGATGTCACGGTGGATCCTGAGACCTTTGAGGACCGACACCTACCCTGAGCTAACCGAGACCTACTGGATAAACACTTGAGCAATCATTGAAAGCTGTGTTTAAGCATAAGAGACTGGCCTTGCCTATAAATCTGGACTGATCATCAACGATAAAAAGGATTGGTTGGTGGATGAATTGATAATTGAAGCTAGTACTCTGCAGCCAAACCAGTGTAAGCTCCATCGTCTGCGCGTATGATATCATCCTGGCTGACATCGTTGGTGAGGGCTGGTGCACTCATCCCATCTGTACCCATACTGTAAAGATCATAGTCAGAATTCAACGGACTGCCTTTTCCCTTGCCTTTCCCTTTTGCCCCTTTTGTTCGCCTCTTGTCTCCCGCCCCAGGTGAGATATCGAAATTGATGTATTGGTAAGGATTTTTCCAAGGATCCTGGGTAATTTCAAGTCCCAGCTCAGCAAGAGCATCGGGCAGTCTTTCGGTGTCATTCACAAAATTCATAATCTCTTTTTCATACATCCGGATTTCCGCTACAGCGCGGGTATTTCTTGCTCTATCGATAAAATGGCCATACACGCTCAAGCCAACAGTCGAGAGTATCCCGACAATAGCGATGACCACGATGAGCTCAGCGAGGGTAAAACCTCTCCTCCACCACTTCCGATTGTGGGAACCACATAAAATACTACCTGTGCGCCAACGGAGAATTGACATATTCTTGGGGTCAAAAAATTCGTGCATCTGTATCTGCTGGTTCCTCAACGTTATGGAATCTCTCGTTTTTTTGACTCTGATACAGAATTATCCTGTTTCATCTTCCCCCTTGTCCTCGTCGCTCAGCCGAAAGCCCTGCACTTGGTTGAGCAGGTTAGCAAGATGCTGGCGGTGTTCCTGGAGAAGCTGCTGATCTGAATCCTGCCCGCCATTTATCTGGCTCGGTGTTTGCTTAATGGCGCTCAACGATCCCTGTGCTTTCAGCCCTGCTCGCTGCAAGCTTTCGCATCGTTCAGAAAGTTTTTCTATCATCTGATTGAGTGCCTCTTCCTCGCGGTGAAGGTAGTCGCTCTTTCTAATCTGAACTCGAAAACTCAGATCCCCATTTCCTATTTTTGAAAAAGCCCAACGAAATCGATAAAGCGGACCAATGAGCCGATGGAAAATCCGTACCGAATGGATGCCCAATACGCACACCATCGCGACGATAGCTGGCCATACTCGTGAATGGAGGGTCAGCAGTCTTTCGGCGGCTGCAGCACGTATTTCCAAGCTCAGATCTTGGTTGTCCATGGTAAGTATGTCGGGAATAAAGAGGCAAACGGCCAAGAAAAGCACAATGATCGAACTGTAAATTAAAATGATGGCCAAGACTCTATATTGTAGTGATCGGTCTACGATGGAGTATTGCTTTCGTCTTGTCTTTGCTTCCATGACAACTCCTTGTACTATCTCCATCCAGAAAAGTGTTCGGGACTGCATCAATTGTGATCGAGGACTCTACGAATCACCCTGAGCATTTCTTTTATGTCATATGGTTTACTAATGTGGCCTCTCGCCCCAGTCTTGATAGCTTCTATCGCTGGCCCATCCAAGGCATAGCCACTGGCAATCAGAACCCGTACCTGCGGATCAATTTTGAGAAGCTCCTCAAGACATTCTCTGCCACCCATTTCAGGCATGATCAGGTCGAGTATCACGAGATCAATCTGCGCTTGCTGTTTTCCATAAAGCTCTAGTCCGCTCTTCCCGTCTGAAGCAGTAATAACCGTATAACCAGACTCACCCAGCACCTGTACTATCAGATCTCTGATTAATTCCTCGTCATCCACCAACAAAATTGTCTCACTCCCTCTCATGATTGGAGCTCGTAACTCTTTCTCATCAACTACCTGTACTTCTCGGTCCAGGGTCGGCAGGTAAATTTTGAACGTTGTACCCTCACCGGGGTCACTGGTGCAGCTTATAAAGCCATTGTGATTTTTCACAATTCCATAGACCATGGCCAGGCCCAGACCTGTGCCCTTGTCTACATCCTTGGTGGTGTAGAATGGTTCGAATATGTGCTCCTGGATTTCTGAATCCATACCATGTCCACTATCTGAGACCGTGAGTAGAGCATAAACCCATGGGGTGGCATCAGGGTGTAGTCGACAAACCTCATCGTTTAGAATCGCATTCTCTGTTTTTATGAGTAGCTTGCCCCCTTCTGGCATGGCATCCTTGGCATTGACCGCCAGATTCATGAGTATCTGCTCCACCTGGGTGGGATCGGCGTTAACGATCCTGAGATTGTCAGCTAGATCGAGGTCAATGTTGATCATTTTAGGAATGGTGCGCTCCAAAAGCGTTTTTACCTTTTTAACCTCATGGTTCAGGTCCAGTGGGCGCCGGTCACTGTCAACAGCCCGGCTGAAGGTGAGTAACTGCTGGGTGAGGTCTGCGCCTCTCTTGGCGGCACCAACGATACGCACCAAGGCCTCTTGGGCGCGCTTGTTTTGGTTCTCATCAAGAAGAAGCATCTGACCGTAGCCTTGAATGACCTGTAGTAGATTATTGAAATCATGGGCGACCCCGCCAGCTAAGGTGCCAACGGCCTCCATTTTCTGGGCTTGGAGAAGTTGGTATTGTATGTCTTCCTTCTCCTCTTGCACCCGCTTGCGCTCGGTGACGTCTGTGAGGAAATTAAGGGTGGCTGGTTTACCTTCCCAACTGATCAGGACTCCGTTGGCCTCCAACCACTTGATACCGCCTCTTTTGTTGACAACCCGAAAGTCAAAGATTTTAGCTGCTCCCTCACCCTCAAGGAGTTCTTTGAAATACTCTGCCGCTTTTGTTTGATCCTCTGGGTGGACAAAGTCCACAAATGGTTTGCTGGCCAAGTCTTTACTTGAACAACGCATAAATTCCCGGATTTTGGGATTGAAAAACCTGGACACTCCATCCTGAATGACCACTATTGCCTCGCTGGCGTTGTCCACTACCAACCGATATTTTTCTTCCGATATAGTAAGCTGTTTTTTTACTTCAATTGATTCATCATAGTGTTTCTTTAGGGTTAAGACTGCTTTTACTCTTGCCGTCAGCTCCGGCATGAAGAAAGGTTTTGTAACATAGTCTATGGCGCCAGCCTCCAAAGCTTCGACAATGTTTTCTTTCTTATCTACAACCGTCACCATCAATATGGGAATGTGTTTTGTGACTGTATCTTCTTTCAGTCTTCTCGTGGCTTCGATACCGTCGATTACCGGCATCTGAACATCCATTAAGATGAGGTTGGGTTTAAGCCTCTGAGCCCTGTCTACTGCCTCCTTGCCATTGACTGCAATATGGACCTCATATCCCTCGTATTGGAGTGCCGCACAGAGAGCGTCTCTAATCTCGGTATCATCATCCACCACCAAAATTCTCTCTGGTTCTTTCAACAACGAAGGCTTCGCAATCATACCTCTCTCCTGGGCTTGGGAATAATCTACTGTAACCAAGCAGAATCCATGCCAAAATTGCTCTAATTCCAATTATTCAGAGTAAAGAACCCAGACCCACAGGCCCCGGCTTTTGACGCAAAGCGCCGAGCGCAGAGCGCAGAGCGAAGAACTTTCAATGTCAAAGCCCCCTATATTTGTACGCTATGCGCCATGCGCTATGCTCTATGCGATCTGATCTGGCCTTAAGGACCTGGTTCGATGTTGAACTGAATTGGTTTTGACACCTGTATTCTGAGTGCTTAGGATTCGTTAGAGAAGTCGGCACCAGATTGGGAAAAACCTGACTGCTTGCTTCTTTAATTTGTGCATAGAAAACAAAAAACTGAAAAAAAGATAGCATGGTAAAGGCGATTAGAATGCACGAAACAGGCGGTCCCGAGGTTTTGCGCTGGGAGGAATATGACCCCGGCCAACCTGGCCCGGGTGAAGTTCTCCTGCGTCATGAAGCTGTAGGTTTGAATTTCATCGACGTCTATCACCGCACCGGCCTTTATCCAGTTGGTCCCCTCCCGGCTATTCCTGGGATGGAAGGGGCTGGCATGGTACAAGCCATTGGTGAGGGAGTGAGCGAAGTAGCAGTGGGGGACCGAGTCGCCTATGCTGGTCTCCCTCCCGGCGCCTATGCAGAGGTTCGAATTATGCCGGCCCACCGGTTGGTTCAGCTTCCTGAATCCATCTCAACCCGCCAAGGCGCGGCCATGATGCTCAAGGGTATGACGGCGAGATATTTACTCAGAGGGTGCTATGAGGTGAAAGCGAGCGATACTCTATTGATTCACGCTGCAGCCGGAGGAGTCGGTTTGATCGTCTGCCAATGGGCCAAACATCTTGGCGCCACCGTCGTCGGCACTGTGGGTTCTCCAGAAAAGGCCGAACTGGCTCAGCGTCACGGCTGCGATCATCCCATCCTTTACAGGGAGGAAGATTTTGTTGCACGGGTAAAAGAGATCACCAACGGCAGGGGTGTTGAGGTGGTCTACGATTCCATCGGTGAGACCACCTTCATGCAGTCCCTGGATTGCCTGAGACCAATGGGCATGATCGTCAGTTTCGGTCAGGCCTCTGGGCCAATCCCGCCGATGGACATTTCCATCCTTGCTGCCAAAGGCTCTTTGTTCCTCACCCGCCCCAGCCTGATGGCCTATACGGCAGAAAGGCAAGATCTACTCGCCCACGCCCAGGATTTATTCGAGGTGGTGGCAAAAGGTGCGGTCACAATAGAAATCAATCAAACCTATCCCCTGGCTGAGGCTGCCCAGGCCCACCGAGATCTGGAAGGGAGAAAGACCACCGGATCGGCGGTGCTCATTATTGAGTAACTATGGCAGATTATTCAGCAAGGACCTGAATGGGTGCAACAGCGCGTACTTGCCCTGTGAGCGATCAGGAAAATCCCCCCGCCCGCCTCGCCTTGCCCGTCCGCCTCGGCTGAAGCCTCGCGATGCCGGGCGGGCTCGCATGGCGGGTGGGCCCACCCAAGGTCCCGGCTTCTATTTCCAGTCATATCTTACGCGCTTTACCTCGGATGAATTCGAGGACTCCGATGGGGATCGTTTGTTACCTTCTTTCGCTGACGAGGACATAGACCTGACTATCCTGCTCTTGCAGGGAATTTATCAGTCGGACACGGAAATACCCTTAATAAAGGGCAAATGGGGTCTGGATGTGATTGTACCCATTGTTTACACTGACATAAGTTATGGCATAGATAATCCCGCATTTCCCCAAGATAATGCAGGTGGATTCGGTGATTTTTTGGTGGGCCCCTTCATCCAGTGGGACCCTATCATGGGCAAGAGTGGTCCTATTATGCTTAATCGCATCGAGTTTCAATTGATCTTCCCCACAGGAAAATACGACAGTGATAAAGAGCTCAACCCGGGCAGCAACTTCTTTTCCTTTAACCCTTACTGGTCAACAACTTTGTTCCTCATGCCTAAATGGACACTGTCTTGGCGGTTGCACTACCTCTGGATGATGAAAACGATGACCCCAACAGAAATTTCGTCGGTGCTGATGACACCCAGGCGGGGCAGGCGATCCACGTGAACTTCGCTTCGGCCTATGAGGTGCTGGAAAAAAAGATTCGTGTCGGTGTGAACGGTTATTACCTCAAACAAATAACCAATACCGAGGCGGACGGCCGAGACGTCTCAAATTCGAAGGAGCAGGTCCTGGCTATTGGCCCCGGGGCAGTGTATCATTTCTCGCAGAACAACCATGTTTTTTTCAACGCCTACTTTGAAACAATGGTTGAAAACAGACCGAAAGGCTATCGATTCAACCTGCGCTGGACACATCACTTCTAATCCGCTCCTTTGACCTCTTCAATACTTGGCATTGCGGTCATTCATAGTCACCTGCTCATTTGGTCATTATGTCGTTGAATGACTCCAACACCCAAGTGCGGCTTCGCTGTTGATTGCTGTCAAGAGTGATATTGACGGAAGTTCTCGGGTCTTTTATTCCAAATTAGGTGCTTTTAAAAAACCCGATAAGTTCTTGACCCAGATGCTTCGATTATCTGGACTTGAATAGGGTCCACGGGGGAGGTCAAGAACCGGGTGGGACGGTTCTTATGGTGTCAGGACGGGAACCTGACTGCATGCTCCCGCCTACCGCCCCATTACTTCTTCCAACCGGCCAGTGCCAAACAAAGCCAACCGAAGATAAATGCGAGTCCTCCCACAGGGGTGATCGCGCCAAGCCAGCGCACTCCTGTAAGAGAGAGCACGTAGAGACTGCCTGAAAACAGAGCAATCCCTGCGAGAAATAGCCAGGCGGCCGCCGCTTGCATCAATGCCCCGGACAACCGTGCTCGAGCCACGGCCAGCAGCGCCACAGCATGGTACATGTGGTAGCGAACTCCTGTCTCGAAGGCGATGAGAAGCTCGGGCTCTATTTTACCTTTCAGAGTGTGTGCTCCGAATGCTCCCAAGATCACTGCAAGAGCTCCTGAAATGCTTGCCAAACCGAAGAATAACCGCTCCATGGATATCTCCTAGTAAGAAATCCGGACCCAAAGGACCCGGCTCAAGTCGCATAGAGCATAGC
>JASFGC010000050.1:0-14795 GCA_050123975.1 Syntrophobacterales bacterium
TCCTTGCCTATTTTCCCTTCCAATAGTGTAGCTTTTTTAATCAATCAGCTCTCCACTTCCGCTCAGTGTTAATCGCCAATAATATATAAAATTCAATAGGTTATAGAAAAAATACCCTTCTTGAAAATAGTGGCACTATCGTTGCTCTTAAGAGGAAGCAAATGACAGCAACTCCAGATAAAAAGGAGATGGCCATGAAAACAACGAAGCAAGAGAGAGTGAGAGCAAAAGAAATTGGTGTACCCACTTGTATCTGGTCTGAGGCCGGGGTCGTCAGTAGCCGAAGCTGCACCAGGCGGCTGGAGTGCGAGCGCTGTCTCTTTGACCAGAACATGATGGATTTCTATTCCTACAACATAAATCCACTACCAGTGGTGCCGACGGCTGCATGAAAAAAAGTAATCCGCAACTGGCACTGCTAGGTATGGGCAGTAAAGTTACCTGAAGGGAGGTGTGACTATTATGGCTGCTAAGAGCAAAAAGAGAAGTAAGCCGAAAAAAGTGCAAGGCTTCAATATCCTGGAAGATGAATGCATCTGGATGAAAGCAGGAGTGATCAACTTCAGGCTTTGTGATAATGCATTCGATTGCACCAATTGTCCGTTTGATACAGCAATGACTCGGGCCCTTGAAAAGACAGGACCTCATGTAAAGCAGAAGGTTCAGGAGAGTTGGCGTGAACGAATGCGGCTTCGGTACGGGGATGAGCGTGAGTGCCGCCACATGCTTTCAGGCCGGGTTCATTACAAGATCTGTACCAACGACTTTCGTTGTGATGCCTGTGAATATGACCAGAGCCTGGATGAGGCAGAACTCCATCAACATCTGGGCAGACCTGCTGTCCATAAAGTCTTGGGTTATCAACTGCCGGACAACTATTACTACCATCGTGGGCATGGATGGGCCCGAGTGGAGTATGGCGGCCGTGTGCGAGTGGGCCTGGATGATTTTTCTCTGAAACTTGTGGGACCGGTGGATGAGTATCGTCTTCCTTCCCTAGGGCAGAAGGTGGGTCAAAGCGATATTGGCCTTCGTTTAGCCCGCGAGAGTAATGAGGCTGAGGTGCTTTCTCCGTTGACAGGAACTATTGTAGCGGTGAACCATAAAGTGTTGCGTAAACCGCAGTTGAGCAACAAGCGACCCTACACCGAGGGTTGGTTGATGGTAGTTGAACCTGAAAGACTCAAGGGAAACCTGAAAAATCTGCTCTTTGCGAAAAAAGAGGTAGATGGCTGGATGGAACATGAGGTGCAGCGTCTTCATGACATGGTCATGGCAGAACATGGACCCATGGCGGCCACCGGTGGTGCGCCAGTTGATGATGTCTTTGGCAACGCGCCGGAAATCGGCTGGAAAAAACTGGTGAATGAATTTTTGCTGACCTAACCCTCAAGCTACACGAACTATCAAGATGAAATCTGCGGGAGTGGCTTTTGGCCGCGATTTGATGCAAAGATCGCGGCTGGAAAACCGCTCCCGCAGCATTTTTGATTGAAAAGAGGTTGGCATAGCCAACCAAGAACACATCTTGAGAATTTCTGCACATTGTACTATAATACCGGGTCACGTCCATACAACCAAGTTAGTTAATCATCCCCGCATCTTTACCTTGTTGAATCCCGCCTTCGGCGGGTCTGCCACAGGAGGAATGCAACAAGGAGAGTTTTCCACTCACCAAGTCGTAGGCTCTGCCCTCAGTGGGGTAGTTCCCAACGGGGCTGAGTCGTGCCGGAGGCAGTGGAAGTGGAGGAAAAAAACAAATTCCTATACGATCAAGGCAAAGGGAGCGAACATGAGCAAGGAAGTAAGAGAAGAGAACAAGCTGAAATCCCCAAAAGAGCTGGACTTACAGCAGGAAGATGAATCCAAACCTGAAGACGAGCCCGAACACCCGGGGTGGTTGTCCCTTGCTGAGATTCTCAAGAATCCACATCCGGTCTTTGAGAACGGAGTGTTTCTGATTGGCTATCATTTCTCCTCTAATATTTACGTGTTGGCTGGTGATTACCTTACCGTTGTTGACTCAGGCAACGACTACACCTCATTCATTCAGCTTTTCAAGCTCGGGTACATCCCGACGGATATTAAAAAGATCGTCCTCACCCACGGACATCGGGATCATGCCATGGGCACGTTTGAGTTGCTGAGATACCCTGCTGTCATGGAGAACAAGGACCTGGAGATCATTATCCACGAAACGGGCCCGGACGAATTCAGAAAAATGATTGCGGAGCTTGATCATCCCTTGATCGAAGTGAAGGGCGGAGAAACCCTGGAATTGAGCGGCTTCGACTGGGAGGTTATTCGCACGCCCGGCCATACCATTGACGGTATAAGCCTGTATCACGCTCCGACCAAGACTGCCATTACCGGCGACACGGTCCTGCCCCACGCTATGGCTGATATTGACAAGAACGCGGGAGGAAACCTAGAGCATTACCTGTACGGCTTAAGGTCGTTGCTGAAAAAAGATATTGAAATCATACTGCCAGGTCATGGTGTACCAATGGCTGTTGATGGCGGCAAAGCTGTGGAGCAGACCTACGAAGGCGTGATGTTGAAAGTCCTTGGATTAGAAGAAGCTAAAACCAAACCCTCGTGGCTAGGTGGGGCGGCCAAATTAGCGGAGAAAGGACTCTTGCAAGAGACAGTGTACTGCTGCGACAAGGAGCTGGCGGGCAATCCGGAAGACGCAATGGCTTTGCAGTTGAAGGCATACTCTCTTACCGATATGGGCCGATGCGAGGAGGCTATACAGCTTTTGGACAAGATCTTGTTGCAGCAGGTCGACAATGTTCACGCTCTGCTGGGAAAGGGCCGCGCTTTGCTTGGATTGGGGAGATATGATGAATGTTTGAAATACTTCGATGATGTCCTAGAAATTAATCCCCAGATCAAAGAGGCCCATATATACAAGGGCATGGCCCTGCATCTTTCCGGCAGACATGACGAGGCCATGGACATAGCTATTTTCAGGACGGAGTTCGCTGAAGGATTTAAGGAGCAGCTTCCCAAAAAGGAGTAGCCACCCAAGAAAGGCGAGCCTGAGCATAGCACACGAAGATGTTGCACATATTTCTAGCAAACCCGGATCAAAGTAAGATTCATTGTGAGCATTTTTGGTAGCTGTAGAGGATATTTTTCTTTACACTCTCGCGGAGATTGTGCTAAACTTCACTATCACTTATTTACAATTCCTGATTGGTCACCAGGGGCTAGCCCGAAGGTTTCATGAATTGCGGTTGTAGCAGGTAATTCATGAAATGTTAGGGCCACCAGGCAAGCCACATTCTTTTCAGAGTAGGTGGCTGTTTTCCTTCGCCTATCTATGCGAAACAGAAGGAGGATGAGACATGGCAGATGTTTTTTCGGCGGTTCAGGTTGGAGATGAGGTCGTTTGCAGAAATTGCCTCAAGATGGAAGAAATGGTCTCGGCGCAGAGGGGTATAACGGATTCATATTCCGCGGATGATGTGAGGGAAACTGAATACATCTGCTCCCGGTGCAATAACAAGATCGAGCCTTTTGAGATTAAGTTCTAGCGTGACACCAGGGCCCCCTGGATGCTCCGGGGGCCCTGAAAAGCAAAGAATTCTAGCGCATATCTCTCAGAAAATGCAGGCTCAGTAACGGGTGCCAAACTCTTTTCCGCGTCCACACGTCCCGTTTTGCGGACTTCGGCTGAGGAGGCCTCTCGTTCGTCTATCGGGTGAGGTGAGGAATCATCTCGCCTTCTCTCCATGCCAGTACGAAGGCCATGTTCTGTGGGTTTTGGCGCCAGTCTCATCAGCCATAAGTGTAGAGTATCTGGCCATACTGTTTTTTTATCTTGCTCATTACTACTTACACGGTAGTAAGCGGTGGCCTTCAACATTCACCCTCTTTTATCTTCCTGATTTCTTCTAAACCTTCATCCCTGCTATTCACTGGAATCAACATTTCTTGTCCCACCACATAGAAGTCATTTTCGATCGCTAAAACTCGAAGGCCTCCGGAAACATCAATCTCCACACCGTTTGCAAGTCTGGCAAGCCACATTTTGTCTAATCCTTCTTATTTACCCAAATTCATGAATAATGCGGACGAGCTGGTTCTTTACTTGTCCACCGAAAGTACAAGATAATGACACAGAATGTATCATTTCTCTTCTGCGAAGAGAATAAAATAACCAGAGAAAGAAAAGAGGAGAAGAGCATGACTTACAGGGAATGGGCTGATAAACTGAGCGCTATTGAAACGTACCTTGAATCACAGTTTCCAGAATATCACATTGAAAAGGTAGACGACCCACTCAGATGCCAACTCTTTAGAAAACACATATTTCGCCTTGAAGACCGTGTTCATGGGATCGAACATCTATTCAGTCTTGACTATGACTACCTCCATCATCACACACCAGATGAGGTCATTGATTTGTTTGAGAAGCGCAATGTGAAACATATTCTCAGAGGGCCTGGGAAAATGGAGGTCATCATGACAGATGATGGTATAAGGGTGATTCCTCGAAAACCAAGGTAATCCGCTGAAAAAGTGGGTGAAGTCTTATTTGCTCTGGAAACCTAGCACCACATTGTTATTTTACAGAATTAGTTGCATTACATGGAAGGCATCATCTGAAAGATCATCTTCATAATCCATGTGAATTGTCTTGGTAATCTGAAAGCCGAATTTTTTATATAAAGCTATTGCTGGTCTTCGTACCATTTCAACATTCAAGCAGACATCTATGATCTCTTTTTCCCTTAGTATTTTTAAACAGTGATTGAGTAAAGCTGTGCCTATACCTTTTCTCCTCTGTTCAGGATGCACAGCGATTTTCATAATAGTACCTCTGATATTCTTGTAACAACACACAGCAACTAAATAACCTGAGATGTCTGGCTCTTCAAAGACCAGGAAGATGTGCTTTAATGTTGTTTTAAAACCATGGTGATCCCACGGGTCGGAAAAAGAAAGTCTTTCTATTTCCAAGACTTTCGCTAAATCCTTCTCGTCAGCAAATCTGATGCTCATGCCTATTTAACCATCAATGAGCTAGGGTCGGAACGTAAACCTTTACTAGGGTGCCAAAGTTGACAAGTAGGATGCGGCTACGCAGACAAGAGGATATTCTTTGCAGTCCACTCTGATTTATCGAAGTGGTTCGAACTGTATGCCTGGGGAAAGCAGGATTTAAATTTTCCAAACTCAGACCGACGAGAGAACGCGAAGCACCTACAGTTACAATAATCGGAACCCAGATAAACTGTCAATGCCAAAAACACACAGGCTAGAGGTCCAAGCCAAGTTGCTGTATTCGTAAAATGGCGGTAGTAGCACCAAGTCCGAAAAACCTTTCACTGGCACTACGGATTCTGCTATTGTGAAACCAAAGCACATTGAGAACAAGGAGAATCGGTGGGTATTTTAACAGAGCTTTTTTCACAACAAATAAAAACAATTACAGAGAGAAGATTTCATGAAGCTACTGGTCTGAGTGAAAGTGATTTCATCAACCGTCACATCATGCCCTTAAAGCAATTACTCGTCAACAATGACAAAGATACCACGACAGACGAGAGCCGTATTCCAATCTTAGTTGTAGTGCCTCACACTATTGTGCCTCTCAGTTACCAACTCGAAATGATAAGAGAGAGTATCAATGATGTTCAACTAGAGCATCTCATCAAGCCAGAGTGGTTCGAGAACGCCAAAGGTGTGTCGACTCCGGACAGACCGTATATTCTCTTGGATGTGGAGACCGGCTACGCCATGAAAAATACACCACCCAAGAAGTGCGTTCAGCGCTTTCGCGATGCAGGAAGATTTGCTTTGACTGTTGACGAGGGCGTCGCGCTCATATCCCACTTTCCAGAAGTTTTAAAAAGTCATTGGATAGATTTGCCGGGCTCCGTATTAATCCATAAGTTCGTGGGAGAGGATGTCATGAAACGCGGCATGCTCAGCTCGTTACCACCTGCTTTTGCCAAGGCCACTTTTGTTCCGACGCTCAACTACATATACTATAATTACTTGAGGCTTTACTATATCTACGAAGTGACCGAAACACCTTATTCAGGATCAGCCTCCTGTGCCAAGCGTTTATCGCCCTGACGTGTCGACTGAAATTATGCGGGCAATGAAAGGAGAGAGGGGAATGGGAGATAAGAACAGCGATTTCTTAAGACAAGCCGTTGAGACACTGCACAGCCATGACGTTGAAAACTTTCTGATCGTCGCTGAAAATCCACAATCGAAACGGGCACCAGGAGATGAATTCCGGGCTGCTTTCGGTGGCAAGCAAGGCGTGATAGTGGCAATGCTGATGGAGGCGTTCCAAAGTAAGAAAGATAATCTCAGTGTTATCTTGGACGCTTTTGTATCGCTCGGCCATCTCGATAAGACAGGGCAACAAGAAGCACTGGACGACATAATTGAACGGCTCAGGGGAGAATAAGGCTCTGGCTATCTTTCACGCTTGATAATTTCAAATTCCGCATACCTAAATGTCTGAAAGGTCTACAGTGCCAAATCTCAGGGTTTCAGGCGTTCCGCCAGAGGCGGATCAGGTGTCAGGAAAGAAAAACACAAAAGCTGAAAGGTGAACACTGACGCCTGAAACCTAAATTCTGGATTCTGACTCCTGGCTCCTGACTCCTTGCTTTTCAATCCCCAATCCGCACTCTTTCACTCAGGCAGCCTTTGGATCTCATATCTCCGGTAAGCTTCCTCTAGAAAGGCTTCGCAGTATTCGCAGAAAAACAACGGGAGTCCATCCAAATCGCCCGGTCCAGATGAAAGCCTCATTATGCACTCGGGTTGTTTACAATGAACCAGATCAAATGTGTGCGCCACTTCATGCAAAGCAACCTTGGCCGCACGTTCGTAGAACGTTTCCAGAGGTACCCCGCCGCCTTCTTCCTTCTGTTTGAGACGATGGAGTGAGACCACCGCAGCACGTCCCCCTATTTGCGCTTCCCCGAACACGTGGGTTAGTACCGGAATGAAAAGATCCACGCTCACTAACGCCAATATCCGAGGATGGGGTCGTCGGCTCTCGGCGAGTTTTTTCAGGATCAGGGCGGCGTGGTACTGCTTACGCATATCACTGTAGGCAAACTCGGGGGTTTGACGTGCGGGGAGAATATCCACTGGCAGATGCAAAATCTCTTGCAGGTTGGCGGCAACAATATTCAAGACCGCTTCGCCCACAGAGCCCATGCGCAAAATACCAACAACTCCATGTTCGGGGAGTGATGTGTAGTTGTTTCCACCTGAGTTCTCTGGTGGTGTTCGGCCCCGGGTGTTCACAGGAGACACTCAGCTCAGCTGCTGGCCCGGTCCGGGCGTAAGTCATATTTCTTAATTTTTTTGTGGAGGGTGACCCGATTAATTTCCAGGGCCTGCGCAGCTTTGGTGATATTCCAGTCAAATTCTTTGAGCACTTTAACGAGATGAGCGACTTGAGTCTTCTCAAGGGAGAAGGTTTCGGCAGCTGCCGACAGATGGGGTGCTAGGAAGGAAAATTCCTCCGGACCAAGGCGTCTCTTCTTACAGATGACCACGGCCCGCTCAATGGCATTTTCCAATTCGCGCACGTTGCCCGGCCAATCATACTGATTGAGAATGGCCATGGCCTCTTTACTGATAGTATCAATATCCTTGTTGGTCTCGCGGGAATAGCGATCAAGAAAATGTTCGGCCAATAAAGGTATGTCATCCCGCCTCTCTCGAAGTGGGGGGATGTGGAGAGAGATCACATTGAGGCGGTAGAAAAAATCCTGGCGGAATTCACCTTTTTCGATGGCCTGGTGCAGATCTCGATTGGTTGCGGCAATGGTCCGAAAGTCCACCTCGATTTCCGCGGTTCCACCCAGGCGATGAAATTCTTTGGTTTCCAAAACGCGGAGCAGATCCACCTGCATCTTGGCAGGCACTGTGCCCACTTCATCCAGAAAGAGGGTCCCGTGGTGGGACAGATCCAATCGCCCTTTCTTGGCCCGATGGGCACCGGTAAAAGCGCCCCGTTCATGCCCGAAAAGCTCGCTTTCCAGTAAGTGCTCTGGGAATGCTCCGCAATTGATAGCAATAAAAGGACCATTACACCTGGCGCTCTTGGCGTGGATGGCCTTGGCCACCAACTCTTTACCGGTACCGGTCTCGCCGGTTATCAGTACTGGGGAATCACTCTCAGCCACATCTTGAATCAGAGAGAATAACTCCTGCATGGCTTCGGAGCGTCCCACAAGGTTCTCGAAGCGAATTGCTTCAGCGATTTGCTCACGAAGAAAAATGTTTTCATCCATAATCCTCTTTTGCTGCATGAGCTTTTCAGTGAGCAAAGAGAGTTGATCGGGATCGAATGGCTTCATTAGGTAGTCAATGGCTCCCCTTTTCATGGCCTGAACTGCTGTTTCCACAGAACCATAAGCAGTGATCATTACCACCAGAGTCTGGGGATAGTCTTCTTTGACCACTTCAAGAACCTCGATTCCGCTCATCACCGGCATCATAATATCGAGAAAGAGGAGATCGTAAGGGGTTTTCTCCAACATGGCCAGGGCCGCGCTGCCACCTTCTGCAGTGTCTACTGCATAGCCGCTTTTTTTCAGCCAACCATGGAGTGACTCGCGAATGACCAACTCATCGTCTACCACCAGGATCCGAACTTTATCCGTCATAGCTCTCCTTCTTTTGATTAGAGTCTCTACATTCTGTTTTGCAGAAAATCTGCAATTTAGAAGTCATTCTGGCCGAGGGGAAAGCGGATGGTGAAGGTCGAGCCCGTGCCCACCTCGCTCTCCACGTAGATAGTACCCTGGTGTTCCCGAATAATGCCATACACCACAGAGAGTCCGAGACCGACCCCCTGGCTCACCTCTTTGGTTGAAAAGAATGGTTCGAAAATTACCGAAAGATTTTCTTCGGGGATGCCGCAGCCAGTGTCACTAATTTCCATGTGGATCATACGGTTCTTCCGCTTAAAAGAGGTGCGCAGGGTCAATGTACCTCCATCGGGCATGGCCTCCATGGCGTTGAAGATCATGTTCATAATACATTGCTGGATTTGATTGTAGTCTCCAGCCATCTCGGGCAGGTCAGGATCCAATTCTTCCTGAATGGTAATGTTTTGCAGCTGCATTCGATGTTGGCAGAGAAGAATTACCGAGCGGATGATATCATTGATAGCTACAGGACGACGCTCCATCTCTTGCTGGCGAGCAAAAGAGAGCAAATTGGATACAATCTGGCCACAGCGTGAAGACTCATGAGCAACAAGTTCCAGATAGCGGCGGAACTCTTCAAGCTGCACCGCTCCAAGTTCATCCTCGTCTAAGGTGCGGAGCATTAACTTGGCCAGGGTATGTATACCAGCGATGGGATTATTGATTTCGTGTACGCTACTGGCGACCAATTTACCCAGGGCGATCATCTTGTCTTCATGTACCAATTTGGCCATATCTTTCTTGACCTGCCTTGCTTTCCGCTCCAGCCGCGACTCAAGGTCCTCCGTAATATCACGAAAAAACTCAAAAACCATGTCGATTTGGCCATAACTGTTCTTTAACGGGTAAGTTATTATCTCGAGATAACGGGGCTCGTTTTTGCGGTCCAAATGCTCGTGAATAGCGTGGGCGGAAAGGCCGGTTTTCAGGGTTTCCTTCATGGGGCAGTGGCAGGTCTTCGAATTACAGGGCTGCAAAGACCGGTGGCTGACCTCGTGACAGGTCCTACCAAGGACCTCCTCTCTGGGCAAGCCAAGGAGGCTGAGCATGGGCTCATTGGCATCGAGGATGCGGTAATCTTGTTGCAGGAGAAAGAGAGGTTCTCTTATTCCAGCGAATAAGGTGTTGATCATAGTTTGGGACAAGCTCAGGTCACGTTCCCGAGCCTTGTACTCCCCCTTGAGGCTGACCATGTCACTGATAAGCCGCGAGATAGTGTAATCCAGCACTTGGGCCTGGGGAGGTTTATTGTGGATTATGTCTTTGAGCAGTTCCTCTTTGCCTGTCAGCTCGATAATCAAGTCCAGGTTATTTAAGTGGGGGAGATCACGGTAGTCCGTAGTGGTCTGTATACCCTGCTCTTTAGCGAGAACAAAACCCGGGGCCTCAGGATCAATGTCAGCCACTGCGACGATTTTGGCCTTAAGGTGCTTAAATCGATCATGGGCAAACATTTCCAGGAGGTTCTGGCACCTGGTGCCACCGCCGATGATGGCTATGTTGGGCCCCTCGCTGGATTTATCTTCTCTCTTCGTGATTTTGGATTGGGGAGAGAGTGTTTTCGTTTTAGTATTGATGGCTTGTCTGGTCTTACCTTTACTTTTGCGTGCTTTGGCCATGGGGGTAGACTCCTAAACAGCATGTGATTCATGCAATATCGGGGTTAAAGAGGGAAAACCTCTTTCACTATATCGGAAAGTGTAGCATTTCGCAACAATAGGCTCTCGTTGGGGAAAGGTTTTTACGAGTATTGCCAGAATGCCCCGTGCTTTGCACGGGGATGAATGGCACCCCTTAACCCCTTCTCCCATGAGATTGTCTTACAATTCGTCATCCCGGCCAAGTTCGCCCACGGCGGACGCGAGCCGGGATCCAGGAAGAAGGCGATTGCATAGAACTTTCACTGGATTCCGGATCTCGCCCCGCAAAGCGGCGCTCGTCCGGAATGACGGGTAGGGTACATTGTGACTCGGTCTCCAAGGGGGAGGAGATATTTTTTAGAAGATTTTAGAAGCTCCGACCTTTGGTCGGAGAGATTCACTAATATTTATGGTATTTGTTAAAGGGAGGGATTTATGATGGGTTTCTAATTAGCAACTAGCTCACTGCCTGTTCCTCTGATGTGGGTAATTCCAGCCGCATAATATAGAAGGTTTCTTCATCACCGGGGAAGTCGCTGGGAAAGACAATGACGTTTGCAATCTTGAAACCGAATTTCTCATACAGCTTTATGGCACCCCTGCTAATGAGTTCAACATCGAGTTCTACGACGCCAATATCCCTTTGTATCAGGATGTCAAGGGATGTTCTGATGAGTATCCTGGCTGCTCCTTGACCTCGGTGATCGGGATGTACCGCAATTCTTAGTATGACTGCCTTCTCGAGATCATGACACACGCAGGTGATAATATAACCAAGAATCTCTCCTTGTTTTTCGAGGACCAAGAATATATCGTCCAGTGCCGATTTAAAAAAATTGTGAATCCAAGGAGCTGAAAATGAAAGTCGATCAATTTCCATCACTTGATCAAAGTCATTTTCCGTAGCTGGCCTGATGTTTTTACTGTGGTCCAGTAGGTTGGTATTCATAATCCCACCAGTCCGCTTATCTCAGGAAATACAGGTGATTCCTCAAGGTTCGATCGGCTATCAGTTTGGGCAAAGCACGTGTTAGCGGTCAGGTTTTGTTATGGCCGGAAGATGAGATTGAAGATGAATTCGAAATATTTCGCATAATGAAGAGAAGTAGCAATATATTTGAAGTTCCGCAGTATCGGGTGATAAAGGACACCCTACTGACGCCAATGCGATCATCGCCATGCCGACTCTGGTGAAGCATAGACTGGTTCAACTTCTAAATCTCAGTACGCCCTCTAGTCAAAGATTCACACCGGTAAAATCAGCTGAGCTGGCGTATTGTTACCCACGGTAGCCCGCAACAGCAAGGCCCCTTAGCAGGCTGCTGAAAAGTCACCGAATATGTCATTCTGAGGAGTCCCGCTCGCAATGGGACGACGAAGAATCTCGCAACACGTATATTGTACAATTACCGAAATTCTTCCCTGAGTTTGTCGAAGGGCTCAGAATTTTTTTGCAAAGTTGCGTTTCAGATAGCCTTTCTGCGCTCAATGTATTGTTCGTAAGCCCGTTCAATTACTGGTTGAATACGGGCATGTCATCCACCGTCGTAAACTCAGTATAGGCCTCCCTTGCCCAGCTGTGGATGACTTCCTGCAAGGCTTTCTGCAAACCTGGCGGGCATCCTCGAGTGCTGCGGGCGACATATTGGATGGTTTCGAATCCATCCAAACTGGGTTCCCTAAATGCAATAATGAAGGATATAGGAAGTGCCCCCTTGTCAACGATTTCCATAACATCTCCCCGGAATACTTTTAAGAATGTTTCTAAAGCCTTTTCAAATGCCGCTAGATCTTCATTCATTTTAAAACCCTCCTTACGCGGGTTCGGGCAAGGACTACCCGCCATATAGCTTGATTCTAGCGAGACTTTCTTGGGCGTTTTTTTTTCTTTCCAGTGAGTATGTTTCTGATGATGGTCAACACTTCCCACTCCTCATAGGGTGCCAGGATGGAGGCGTAGGCACCATGTTCCATGGCCTCCTTAATAAACTTTCGATGAGCTCGGTCACAAAGGAGAATTACATCACAGCTCGGGCAAGCTACGTTGATGCGCGAATACATCCTGGCGCCATAGGTATTTACCACCTCGTAGTCCACAAAGACGATGGCGCCGTGCATCCTTTTCATTTCTTCTGCGAGCTCTTCCAGATCAACGGTGATTAGGGGGTGATAGTTATTTTTCTCACATAACTCGCGGATATAATGGCGGATGTCGTCATTGGCGACCAAGAGGAAAACATCAGTTTGTCTATCGGGAGAACTCAATGTCTTGAGGTTTTTCACGTGTTGACCAGATATTAGTTGCTCATCCCCGCGGTCAGCTGATCTGCACCTATTGGACATTAGGATACAGAAGTAGGGTCAGAAAGCCACACCTCGCCTATTCCTGCCTGGGAAAAGCGAAACAGAGTCATTTGGAAACCAAAATGATGTAGGTAATACGTTGTTTAGAAACAAATTCCTTGCCAAATCCTGAAATATTCTATTCTTTGCATGGTTAATCTGAAAAACGGTTGTATATTAATGGGTTAAAGGAAATTTTCTACAATGGTCGATGTCATGTGTGTGAGTGCAGACCGTTTTTCCGGGGTGCAGACCGTTTGATATAGGACCCACCGGCCTCTTTACCGCCGTAGAGACGCGCAACATCAAGGCTCCACATCTGCATGAAATTGGACTTCCTGGGTCAACATTCGAACAGTCTTTTGATTGTGGATTAAGGATTGCGGAATGCGGATTTATAAACAAGGAGTCAGGAGTCAGGATCCAGAATTCAGGAGAAAAAGAACAAGAAAGAATTTCTTTTACCTATGACCCCTCATACGCTGTGCGCCATGCGCTCTGCGATCTCAAAAAATAAGCGGTGGGGGTAGCAGGCCAAACCCCCCACCGCTTGGTGGGTAAGATCAGGAGGGGTGAAGAGCCCCCCCTGGGTGGTAGTTGTCTATCTCTTCTCACGCGCGAATGAGAATGAGGTGAGGGATGTAGAGGATAATCTGCCAACAGTCGTCATGGAGTTCGTCGCTGAGACGGTGAACACCCACTACCTAACGATGTGAGCAGAGGATTCTAATAGCATCCCTCACCCATATCTCCGTAAGTTACCGTGGGAACTGACCGGTTACGGCGCGATGTAATCAAGGGTGTAATGCAGCTTCATCTTGTCCTCAGGCCACATTTTGACGCTCACCTTATCTTCGCCGGGAAAGACTTCCTTACCGGCAACAGTCTCGACGACCAGCTCCAGAAAATGAAACTCGGTGAGCTCGTACTTAACTATGGCCTCGGCCGGAAGCAAGACGGCAAGCCCGGACTCCATGGACAGTTGCCACTCAAAGGCTTCATTGGGCTCATGGGTCATCTCACCAGTTGTGCCAATGAATACCTTGAGCAGCTTACCAGTAATCGGGTCATTGGGCTTGACGTCGTATTCCTCATAGATCTCGTCTGATATGTGCCACCACAGACCGCGAAAGCCTGTCTTCACATACCCTTTGACGAGCATGGGGTCGAACCCGCAAACACCCACGCGGCATTTCTCAGGCATGCTCTACCTCCTTTTGATTGTATCGGCAGCATAAGCTCCTGGTCAGCGAGACAAGACTGATTGTCTCCGTCTCTATTGCCGCCAACCATAGCTGGCGTACTCCACGGGCTTATGCTGGGACGCTTTTTCTCGTTGTTTGCTATTCGCCTGTTCCACTGCTTCGCGAACTTCCTCAACCTGGCTGTAGCAATAGTTGAGAAACTCTTGAGACTCCGACCAGGTGAGATGATCGTTCTGGTACAACCTGTTCACGAACGGAGAGATGTGCCTGGAGATTTCTTCAGAAAACTCCTCCAGCAGATATTCACCCCCTCCGTCGTCGGGCACCCAGCCGAGATAACTCCTCTTCCATCTGAGCACCATGGCCTTGAGAGTCTCGAGTTCCTGTACGACGTTCGCTTCCATGCTACTTCGGCACTTTCTTGGATTCGAAGGCGTAGCACTTCTTGACCACGTTGAAATCAGCAACGCCCCAGTAGAACGGCCAGTGAATCTTCATGCAATAGCCAATAAGGTCAGCCGGAGGGAACCTGGAGCCCTCGATCACAGGCTTGAGGTGCTTGCAGTCCCAACAGATATGATCAGACTCTTTTTCCGGCTTCAGTACCTTATCAAGGAATTCTTGTGGGCTTAACTCTGCCATCTGCTACTCCTTTCTCTCTTACCAGTCGGTGACTTCGCCCTTTTTCTTCTTCTCCTGATACTCGTCCCATACCTCAGGAGACAGCCTCTGAAGATCCCAGTTGAAGCCGTAGCTGCAGGCTATACCGCCATCTGGCGGCTGCGGTCGCCAACCCCTCACCGGCCTGCCCCGGATGCTGAACTTCACCATGTCGGGCACACCCAGGTAGATGTCCCTGGGCAGACACTGAAAGGGCCTGGTCCTGCCCTCGACACCCGGAC